>NZ_BAABGM010000014.1:0-175543 GCF_039541575.1 Fodinibacter luteus
CCGACGAGATCCTGGACTCGATCGGACGACTTCTTACACGAATCTCAGGTGCAGGACACTAGGAGGGGGCACGCGGACACTGCGAGCACGGCAGTGATTCGGGGGAGCATCATGCGGCGGACCTTTCCTGGGCGGGACGAGCCGCGCCACGAGGTCCACGGCGCTGGTACTGAGCGTCCTCCTGCCTCTGCACCTTGTCTACGGAGTTAACGCGGCCGCCTCGCCCATCGTCAGGCGGCCACCCGGCCGCGCACGCGGCGATGATGACCAACGTCCGCACCTCGGCATTGCGCGCGAACATCGGGGTGCGTCTCAGCGGCACCCCTCTGACGTCAAGGGGTGGGTTGGAGGGACTTCGGCGTCACGGTCTTCCGCGTGGTCATGGGCGCGGGTAGCGTCGTTGGTGCGGGTCCGGGAAGTGGCTGATCCGAAGTGCCGGTGTGCGGGTGCAAGCCGGCCGCGCTGGACTGAAGTGCCGCCCCGCTGTGCCCTCCCGGGCCCGCCTCAAAGACCGCGGCTGCGTCGTCACGCAGCCGGCGGTACAGGGCGTCGGAGATCCGCCGCTTGAGGCAGCGCATCGCTTCACGCCGGGACTTCCCGGCGGCGATCTTGCGCCGGTAGTACGCCCGGCCAGGGGTGTCCAGTCGGATCTGGGTGGCTGCGGCGATGTGGATCATGTGGTTCATCCGCCGGTTTCCGGTGCGACGACCTGAGTCCCGCGGGACGGGGACCAGCCCGGCCGCTGAGGCGAGGTGTCCGGCGTCGACGTAGCGGGACAGGTCGCCGGCTGCCGCGATGAGCTCGGCGCCCAGGATCGTGCCGATGCCGGGCATCGACTCGATGATCTGTGCCTGGGGGTGGGCGTGGAAGGTGTCACCGATCCGCGCGTCCATGACGCGGATGCGCTGGTCGAGCTCGAGCAGGGCCGTGGCGATCTCCGCGACGATGCTTGCCGCGACGTCCTGGCCCGGGACGGTGGTGTGTTGCGTGCTGGCGGCCTTCACCGCGGCCGTCGCGATCTGCTCGGCGCTGCGGACCTTGCGGGCCCGCAGCCACGTCGTCAGGCGAGCCCGGCCACGAGCTCGGATCGCGGCTGGTGTCTGGTAGCCGGTCAACAGGACCACCGCTCCGCGACTGGTGGAGTAGTCGAACTCCCGCTCCAGAGAGGGGAAGTAGCCGCTGAGCACGTCCCGGAGCCGGTTGATCATCCGGACCCGGTCGGCGACCAGGTCGGTGCGGTGGGTGACCAGCAGCCGCAGCTCGGCCACCAACGCCGCCGGGACGTCCACGGGTGTGAGGTCACCGCGCAACCGAACCGTTTCTGCGATGACGTACGCGTCGCGGGCATCAGTCTTGGCCTCCCCGGCGTACGCCGTCGACATCTGGTTGACCGTTCGTCCCGGCACGTAGGTCGCAGCCTGCCCATGAGCGGTCAACAGGGCCAGCAGCAGGGCGCTGCTGGTGCCGGTGATGTCGACACCCCACGACACTCGCTGTGCTCGGCCCAACACCTCGGCGATCGTGTCCAGGATCGCCGCCTCGTCGTTGACGACCTTGCTCGACCACAGCGTCGAGCCCATGTCGTCGATCAGGCACACCCAGTGGTGCGCCTTGCCGACGTCGATACCTGCCCATCCAGGGGCGACCTGATCTGCTCCCACCGGTTCCTCCTCCGCAGGGGTTGGCCCAACCTGATGGCCCGAAGAACACCCCGCTGACGGATCCGTAAACAGCGACCAGAACGCACATCTCAATCAGCAGTCAGGGCGCCCCGAAGGGTCGGACGGCCAATCCACCGGAGCCACCAAGGACGATCAAGGCTCAGCCACATCCGACCCTCCCGGGCCACCCACCAACTTACGGATCGAGGCTAAGGCGCCTGCCCCGCCCGGCCAAGGGTCCTGGGGCGGCGAGCGGCGCTCCGGATCGCGCGGTAGGCAGCGACGAGTGCGTCTCACCGCCGCCTGCAGTTCGCATACCTGGCCCGAGCTTGAGGCCCGCCGCCATCGTGGTGCATCAGGGCGTCGGTTCGCGTTCGCCTCGGGCGATGCCATCGGTTGGGTGGTCACCCACAACATCGAAGTGAGCGGAATGCTGATCGAACCGCGACAGCAGCGCTCGAGCCTGCGGGGGAACCACACTGCCCAGTCCATCACCGCCGGCGAACTCCCGGACGGCGTCCCAGCCCTCGAACGTCATGATCGTGATGAACTGGACCTCGCTCCCCTGCGGCTCGCGTTCTCGCAGGATGACGGTGCCACGATGGCCCGCGATACGCCGAGCCGTGATGCCCGGAACGATGGCCGTGTTCAGCAGTTGCTCGTACTCGTCGGCGTTGTCCACACTCGTCCAACCACGCCAGATCCGTTTGATCATGGATGCTCCTCACGTGCCGTCAGGGCAATTCTGAAGCCAGGGCAGGATCGGCTGCAAGGGAGCAAGGTTGGGATGGAGATCTCTCCGCTTGTCGGCCTGAGGGCGACCGCGCGACCAGTGTTGGGTAGCCCCCAGACGACCCCACCCGCGAAGGTCCCCTGGTTCAAACCGGGAACGTCCAGCCCGGTGCACCGGTTTGGGTCAGCGTCCACCGCTGAGGAGTCGTTCTAGGCTTGCCGCTGGGTGGCAGCGGAGCGACACCCGGCTGATAGGCCCGCGCCACCCGCCGTGCGGATGCCCCGATGTTCGTGGAGTTGAGAGGAGACACACCTATGGGTAAACGATTGGAAGGGGTAGCCGTCGGCGTGGTCACCGACAATAGGGACCCGGATAGCCTCGCCCGCGTCCGGGTCCGGCTGCCCTCACGCGCTGAGGGCGACAGCAGCTACTGGGCCCGTCTCGCAGTCCCCATGGCCGGCAACGACCGGGGCACCTACTTCCTCCCCGAGGTCGGCGACGAAGTCCTGGTGGCCGCCGAGCAGGGTGACCCATCACGTCTGTACGTCCTTGGGATGCTCTGGAACGGCAGGCAGTCACCCCCCGCCAACAACGACGACGGCGCCAACAACGGTCGGATGATCAAGAGCCGCTCAGGCCACCAGATCAGGTTCAACGATGACGAGACCAAGCCAGAAGTCGAGGTGCGCTTGCAGGACGGCAAGCTGGTCCTGCTCGACGCGGACGGAATCACCCTCAGCGACGGCGGCGAGAACGTCATCACCCTCACCGCGACATCGGGCACCATCCGGATAGAGGCAGGCCAGAGGCTCTCCCTGACCGCTCCCAACGTCTCAATCGAGGCAGCGGCGACGATGG
The DNA here is from genome assembly GCF_039541575.1 of Fodinibacter luteus. Classification (NCBI taxonomy): domain Bacteria; kingdom Bacillati; phylum Actinomycetota; class Actinomycetes; order Micrococcales; family Intrasporangiaceae; genus Fodinibacter (ex Wang et al. 2009); species Fodinibacter luteus. The sequence goes on from NZ_BAABGM010000014.1 coordinate 3,253, forward strand.
CGGTGAAGTCCTCCGGGACGCTCACCCTCAACGGCGCGCTGGTCAAGATCAACTGACGCCAGGCGCCCAACACCTCCAAGGATCACGATGGGACAGCCAGCCGCCCGTGTCGGCGACCCCACGAGCCACGGAAATCCTCTGGGCCCAGGCCCCGGCTGCCCGACCGTTCTCATCGGCGGCAGACCGGCATGGCGTGCTACGAGCGACGCCCACAGCTGTCCGCTGTACGACGGGCCCAAACCACATGTCGGAGGAACCGTCGCCCTCGGCAGCGTCACCGTGCTGATCGGTGGTCTTCCCGCATCCCGAGTGGGCGACCGAGTCATCGAGGCGGCGGCGCCGAATACCATCACCACGGGCGAAGTGACGGTGCTGATCGGGTGAGCTTGCGGGCCAACCGACCCGGCGTCGACCAAGGGGCTCTCGCGGAAGTCTCGAGCCTGTCCCCGAGTAGTGACTAGCTCATCGTGCGCCTCATCCGCGGACCTATGCCTCCAACTCCCCCCGGTTGGTGAGCGCACGACCGCCCTTGGTGCGTCACCACGGCTGCCGCCTGTCCGCCGAATGTGGCGCCGTGCTCGACCAACCCCTTGCGACCCAAGGTGACCGTCGACTGGTTATCCTCGACTCCGGCTTCGGCAGGCATTAGCTTTGGCTGCGATCGATCTCGTCCAAGATGCGGAGCGCGTGCTGGGCTGCCTGGGCAAGATCTGGCGAGCCACTGGAAGCCAGTCGCTGGAGCTCCAACCGGGCCGTGTCGGTGCCGATGCTGCCGAGGATCTCGACGAGAGCTGACGAGGGTCCGTAGGCAGTGAGTCCTTCGTGGATCAGTGGCACCGCTTGGTCGCCGGCCTTGACGAGGAAGAAGGCCGCGATCGTCTGCTCATTCTCGCCGCCTTGGTTGACGGCATCGACAAGCCTGCGACCGGCCGCCGCACGGCCGGTCAGCCGCCAGGCCGAGCCCGTCGCGAGGACCTTCGCAGAGGAGGCCGCACCCACCCGGGCAAGCCTATCGGCGATCGCGGATCACAACGCGGCGGGCAGGCCGTGCTGTTGCCAGTACCCCGGGTCGTGGGTCGCCCCATGGTCGAACCACCCATTGACGTGCGAGGTGACCTTGCCTCGGTATTCCGCTGGGGGCGTGAAGGTCTGTCCACCCCGGTCGGCGATGATCACGAGGTCGAGGCGGACCCTGACATCGACGATCCGCTGAACCTGGGTGAAGTCCGGGAACCACTGGGTGTGGACCGGCCAACTGAGCAGGACGAGGCGCTTGAACTCCGCGCCCGCGCGGGTGGCGAGGTTGCCCACGGTTCCACCGTGGCTGTGTGCGAACAGGTCCGGCTGCTGCAGCCCCTGGTCCACGAGCCAGGCGGCCAACTGCTGCGCCGCCAGCCTCCGAGCGGGATCGCTGTAGAGGCCGCTCCATCCGAAGCTCGGGTCGTGGAGGCTAAGCGGCGGAACCAGCCCATCCAGATAGGTGTAGAAGTCGCCCCCCGGACGCCACCAGCGGGTCCTGCCCGCGAACGTCCCGTGGGTGAGGACGGCGGTATGCGACGGACGGTCCCTGCCGGTCAGGTCTGCCGCTCGGCCGACCACACGGGCCAACTTGTCATGCTCCGGGTCCACTCGTGCGAGTCCGATCCGCGCGATCTGCCGGGTCAGGGCATCCCTGGCGTCGGCGCCGTCCACGAGCGTCGCCACCACATCGGTTCGCTGCGCCCCACCCGCCGTGTCGAGCGCCGCAACCGCTGCCGAGGTGCGCACCAAGCGGCTGTCGCTGTGCAGGCTCACTTCGACCAGTGCTGCGGCGGTCACCGCGTGTGGCCGGTCGATGAGACGTTGCGTCATCTCGGCACCAAGTTCCGAGGGGATCCTGCGTCCCCGAGCGGAGACATAGGACTCGGCATCGACCTCGAGCGGCGCCACCGCCTCCTCGAGGCTGACGCCGCCGGCCTTCTCGATCTGGCCGAGCTCCGGCGGAAGCCCCAAGGCCTCGGGTGAATCCAGGCGCCCCCATTGGCCACCGACCGCTGCTCCGGCGGACAAGACGATCGCTGCCTGGCTCAATCGCGCATCACGCCCGCTCGCGCGGAACGCGTCCGGGCCGGGAATCGGTGTCGCTTCCCTGAAATCACTCATCCCACACACCCTGCTTCTCTACGAGACCGCGGTGTCGAGCGCGGGTGTCCTGTGGCTGGTCGCGACGGTTCGGCCCAGACCCTTGGTCAGACTAGAACGACGCCCACCAACCGCGCCACGGAACTGAGCACCACGATGTGACACCCACGGACATGAGAGCAGCCGCCGACGTGCGTCCTATGCCGGGAGAGGTGCGTCCTATCGCCGCGATCCGGGCTGTTCGTTCCGGGTGGGCGTCGCCTCTCAGGGACTGAAGGCACCCTGCTCTGGGCCAGCGGCCACGACCTGCGCGACGGGGACCGACGGCTGCTCACCGACGTCGCGAGCCAACTCGGGGGCGTCGTCCACGCCGCCGGCCTGGTCGACACGCTGCGCGCCGCGCAGCACCGGCTGGTCCTGGCGCGAGAGGAAGAGCGACGACGGCTCCGCCGCGACCTGCACGACGGGCTCGGGCCGACGCTGGCCAGCCTCACACTCAAAGTCGACGAGCTGCGCAACCGCTGGGACCGCCTCGAAGACCCCGATACAGAACTGCTCGAGCTGCGTGCCTCGACTCAGACCGCGGTGGCCGATGTCCGACGGATCGTTGAAGGGCTTCGACCCGCTCCCCTGGACCAGCTCGGACTCGCCGGCGCCTTGGAACAGCTGGCCATACGAGCCAGCGATACCGACGTGCACGTCATGGTTGGCGACCTGCCGCCACTACCAGCGGCCGTCGAGGTCGCAGCGTTCCATGTGGTTCGGGAAGCCCTGTCAAACGCTGTCAAGCACGCGCACGCCGACCGCATCGTTGTCGAAGTGCAAACCGTTGGCGATCGGCTGCGCGCCGAGGTCCGCGATGACGGCAACGGAACTGTATCGCCGCGCCAAGACGGCGTCGGTCTGACGAGTATGCGTGAGCGAGCTGAGGAACTCGGCGGGGACTTCGCCATCACCAGCGACCCAACCCGTGGAACAACCGTGCGACTCGAACTGCCCACTGCGGGCGGTGCTGCTGCGAAGGTGGGTCGACCATGACAACCGTGTTCATCGCCGACGACCACCCGCTGTTCCGTAACGGCCTGGAGTCACTGCTGGCAACCGTCGACGATGTCCGAGTCGTCGGCGCTGCCGGCGACGGTGCGAAGGCTGTGGCGCGGGTCAAGGCGCTGCGCCCCGACGTCGTCCTGATGGACATCAACATGCCACGGATCAGCGGCCTGGAAGCCACCCGCCAGCTCGCCGCCGCGGTGCCAGGCGTCGCAGTCCTGATTTTGACCATGGTCGACGACGACGACAGCGTGCTCGCGGCACTGCGCGTCGGAGCCCGCGGCTACGTGCTCAAAGGCGCCGGCCAAGAGGAAGTCCTCGCCGCAATCCGCACCGTCGCGGCCGGCGGAGCAATCTTCGGCGCCGATGTCGCCCAGCAAGTCCTCGCCGGCGGCCGCACGAACCGCTTTGCCGCCTACGACCTCACCGAACGCGAATCCGAAGTGCTCGCCGGCATCGCCGCAGGCAAGAGCAACCCCGACATCGCGCACGATCTCGGGGTCAGCCTCAAGACCGTCCAAAACCACGTCACCAAAGTGCTCACCAAACTCCAAGTCCGTGACCGCACCCAAGCAGCCCTGCGAATGCGCGGCCTGTGACCCGTGCCCTCACCCGCCTGACCCAAGACGCAATCTGCGTCTCATCGCCACCAGCAGACCTTTCTGACGGTCGGGTCCTTCACGATCAGGCGACTTTGGAGCGCAGCCGCTTGAACCATCACGACGTTTGTCGACGCCAAGCTTCATGGATTCGCGATCAGGCGCAGAAGCGTGCCGTCCAAGTCGATCAGCGCTCCGATGCGCAGCCCTGACTCCTCCAGCCTGAGCGGATGCAGTCGGGGCCAACCCCGCGTGGTAACCGGCACTTCCGCTGCCTTGCACGCATCGAAGAACGCATCGACATCGTCCAGGCGAAGACAGCAGCCGAAGGAGCTCGTTGCCGGGTCGAGATCGGCGAACGGAAAGAACTCCAGCGTCACGCCATCGCGGGCCAGGATCAACCAGCCCGCGTCGCGATACTCCTCCCCGAAACCGAGCCGCATATAGAACTCACACGTCGCCACAAGGTCGCGACGGAAGGTTCGGCGTCGCTCGGTTGACCATGCCCGGACGGTAAGGAACCCCACTCGAGTGGTCAAGCCCCACTTCCTGGGCCCTGCACATCTGCATGAGCGCGAAACTCGAGATGCATTTCAGCCGCCTTCCGCATGGCGGTTCGTGGGGGAGCTTGTTGGGAGGCTTTGCCGATTGCGGGCTCCGGGCGCCATTCGGCAAGGACGGCCTGCTGGACGAGTGGATGGCCGGTCTCACGTCCCGCGGGCGCTGCCGGTCACGCGCAGGGTCTCCCGGTGTCAGCCGGCCCGGCGCGGCGAGCGACGCTCAGGCTCCCGGTCGGGGTGTTGGTCTGGGGATACCGCCGTCACATGGCCACGTGTAGGCCGGCGTTTCGCGCCCTGGCCGACCGCGTCGCGTTGACGGCATCGTGGACCACGGCGCTGCAGGAGTGGTGGCGCAGTGGTCAGGGCCGAGGGCTGACCAGTGGCGTCCGCGTCCGAGACCGACGAGGGTGCCTGTCCTCACAGCGCCATCCCGCTCGCGGACAGCCGCTGCGGTGACGCATGGAGTCACCCAAGCCTCGACCGCTCCCCAGGCTCGAGCCGGCGATGCGCATCCGTGGCCACGTGCAGTGCTCAGGCGCAACACGCGGGCACCTGGCAGGACGAGCGCGGCTTGGTGATCTCTGTGACAGTGAAGGCCACCGACCCCACCGGAGAGGACGTCCTGGATGACTGGCGACCCGACACCTGCACCACTTGCTCATGTCGCAAAGGCGTTAGGCATGCCCGAGGAGAAGTTGGCGGACTTGGCCCTCGACCTGTTCGGGCAATGGCTGACGGGACAGCGCCGTTTCCCCAGTCTCAGCCAGCAGAACCAGGAGTGGTACCGGACGGTGCTAAGCGCTGCGGGCAGGTCGAACCCCAGCCGGGAGGACCTGAAGAGTTGGTTCGGCCTTCCCCATGGAACAGCCCAGTACCTCGCCGGCGTGTACTACGACCCCGAGGCAGATCGGGCCACAGAGCAAACGAAGGCCGACATTGCGACGCGGGCCGTTGCCGCCATCACTGAAGCAGGCGACGGGCAAGGACTGGGACCCAACGAGGCGAGCTTCTACCTGAGCCCCAAGGTGGCAAGGTCTTTTGAGACGCTCCTCTTCGAGGCATTGGCTGACACGCCCATGGCTCCCCCCGTTCTGACCCGCTTGGCCGGCACGGTAAGGGTCAGTTTCAGCGCCAATAGAGGGCTGCAGGCTCTGTGCCTGGCGCTCGGCGACCAAGGCGGAGCGGTCCGACAGGCCGCGAAGACGCCAGGCTCACATGGCTGACACGACGTCCATCTCCGCGCTCTTGTCCGCCTCGGCGGTCGTTGGCGCGCTCACCACCTCGCAGGTCGTCACCTGGTACGTCGAGGCGGCGCAGCTCAGCACCGACGTCACTGTGCGTTCCAGCGCCCGCAAGGCCGACGACGAATACACGCGGCAGTTGAAGGCACGGCAGACCGAGCTCACATCCAAGAAGCGCGCGCTGTTGTGGGTCGCTGGGATTCAGTGGGCTGTCGTCACCGTCCTGCTGCTCCTCGCGCTCTCCATGGCCAATCCGTGGCAGAACGCCGCCTTCACACAGGCACTGGTGCCCTTCTTCATGGCCGCATGCGCTCTCGTCCTAGCCCTTGTCGTGGTCCCAGTCACGATCGCAGCCGTAGCCGTTGGCGACTTGCGGGGGGTGGCTTCAACCATCGGCCCGGCGTCTGGGCCGATCAAGACTCGACGCTGAAGACGCCTGCTGATCCCTCCAAAACAGACAAGCAACGAATCGCTCCTCTTGCTTTTGCTCGGGTTCAGCATGAGCCAGGAACGACTCGCGCTCGTTGATGCGTCTAGTAGCCGCGATACGCCAAGGGCTGGATGCCAGAACGTGGACATCCTCGACACCGTCGCGAGATTCTGGGGAGGCGTTCACCATCGGAGGTGCGTATGTGGAACAACGAGCCCCGAGAGAGCCAACGCGTTGCAGTGACCGCGGCGATGGCGACCTTCACCCTCGGCATCCTCGCGGCAGCTTGGGCCACGCTCCGCTCCACTCAACTGCTAGGCAGGACGGGCCTGTGGCGTTCGGACCGGTGGCACGAGTTGGAGGCAGCCGCCGCCCTCTATGTGGTCCTCATGGCCATCCTGGTGTGGCTTGGCTTCATCCACCGGCCCCGTCGCGGTGTACCGACACGACCGCTCCCGAGCCCGGGCCTGCTTGGCGTGCTGGCGGCGGTCGCCGGCTTGATGCTGGTGTATGGGGACCCGCTGACCAGCCTCAGCGCGGTGCTTCTGGGCGGGATGTTCACCGCGGTGGCGTGGGTGTTCGTCCTGGTGGTCTCTCGCGCACGCGCTGAGGCGCTCGACCCGCCTGCTGACCATCGCGAGGCGGCGGCCACGCCGGACACGCCGGACTCGGCCCCTGTAGCGGTGGTGGCGCCGAACACGTTGGCGGTGAGGCCTCGCGACCGGTGGTGGTGGTTCTGGGGCTGGGTCGCTGGTGCGTTGTTCTGGGCGGGTATGGGCATCGCCAGCCGCTTCGGCCCCTACCAGCAAGACCCGGACCTCCCGATCACCATGACGGTGGCAGTCACCTGCTGCGCTGTCGCCTCGCTTGGCCTGCGCATGGGTCTCACGGCCGACGAGTCCGGCATCCACCTGACTGACCTGGTGCGCCGCCGTACTGTTCCTTGGAGCGAGCTACTCACCGTTGAACTCGAACCCGTAGTCGCCGAGGCAATCAACCTGGGGCGCTTCCGCCTGGTGTGCCTCACCGTCGACGGCCGCCGGGTCCCCGTCATCGCCCCGACGGGGTCCCCCCAACAGGGGGGCGCCCTCGACGTCCTTCGCGCGCAGCTGCTCGCGATGAGGGACCGTCACGCCGGTGCGCCTTGAGCCGATCCCTGCGCGTCAGCGGGTGGGCCCGCCGTACCAACGGACCGAACACGCAACGGTGAACCCGCCGACCTGCGACGCTCCTATGCTTTGTCAAGCAGCTGGCGGCCCACTTTCGAGTAGGCGGTAGAGGTCGCGGGCGACGTAGCGTGCAAGGCAGCGCTTGATCTCCCGGCTGGTCTTGCCTTCGGCGGTGCGGCGGGAGACGTAGTCGCGGGTGGCTTGCTGGTACTGGATCCGGCTCTGGACCACGGTGTGCAGTGCGGTGTTGAGCTGGCGGTCGCCGTAGCGGTTGAGCCGATGACGGGTGGTGACTTGGCCACTGTTCGCCGGGATCGGTGCCACGCCGGCGAGCATCGCGAACGCCGCCTCGGAGTGGACACGGCCGGGGTGGGACCAGGCGCACAACACGGTGGCGGCCACGATGGGTCCGACGCCGAACTCCTCGAGCAGGTCGGGGCGCCAGCTGCGGATGATGGCCACCATCGCCTTCTGCAGCTCGCGTGCCTCTTTGAGCATCGCGTGTGCGCGACGAGCCAAGGTCCGCAGCGCCACCACGGTGTTGGTCGTCTCGGTGTCCCAGGAAGCGTGCACTCGCAGGTTCGCTGCGGTGGTGAGCATCGCGGCAAGCTTTTGGCCGCGGAACCTGGCCCGGATGGGTTCGGGTGCTGCGATGACCAGGCTGAAGACCTGCTGCTGGGCCTCGGTGGAGGCATTGATCGCGGAGCGGCGTGCAGCCAAGAGCACTGACAGTGCTTGGCGTTCGCCTCCGGTTCGGGGGTTCCCCAGCCGTGGTCGAGCCATCGCCTCCCGCGCGGCTCGGATCGCGTCGAGCGGAGCGGACTTCGCGCCGTTGCGGCGTGCGGCCCGCTTCGGGCGGTCCAGCTCGATGACGATCTCCGACATCTGGAGCAGGTGACGGCTCAGACCGGTGCCGTGGCCGCCGGTGCCTTCGATCGCCCAGGCCCGCACCATGAGGTGGTTGTTGGCGAATTCCACCAGTTCGCCATAGCCCTGGGCTGTCGCCTCGACGGTGGTCTCGTCCAGGACACCACCGGTGGCAGCGTCGACCACGGCCGCGGAGTGGGTACGGACGTGGGTGTCGACGCCGATGACGACATCGACCACCTCGCATAGATCGGTCAGACTGGTCATGCGTTCTCTCCTTCGCCGGACGGGACGTGGTTCCGGTCCGGGACGGAAGGCTCGGCAGGACTGTGATGAGACACATCCGGCGCCGCTAACGCCAGGTGGTCAAGCTCCTGATCAGGCCAGCTCCTCCAACCCGCGGCCCGGGCCGGTGACCACGAGCGGACAAGTCGCAGCAAGGCACAGTGGCCAGTCTCTTCGGGGGTCACGCTCGCGGTCACCAACCACAGCCCAGCACCTTCAGGCTGCGTTGGCGATCCTCACAGTCTCTCCGCCGCCTGTAGTCGGGCCGCGGAGGGATCTCGAGGTAGGTGAGTGGGGGTATCAGGCGGCCGTGGCCTTCCTCCTGATGTGTACGTCGCACGGGACCGTGTCACCGATCGGTGCAGCAGTCCTCCGGGGCCCTCTGGGAGGTCGGAGATGAAGAAGGTCATTGCCGTAGCGGGCCTGCTTTTCGTGCTGGGGTGCTCACCCGACTCCACGAGCACGGCTGAGGGGCCTGGCGATGAAGCCACGTCTGAAACTTCACCTGCGCAGGAGGACACCACGCCGCCCGATGACGGCGGGGACAGTGGGGACGCGGCGGGTGAGGACAACCAGGAGGTCTCCGTCGAGCTGCCCGGGTTGCCGATCGGCGGCAGTGGAGCGGTGTTCTCGCCCGACGCGCCCACTCAGTGCGTCGACGTCAGCTGGACCGGACCGGTGCTCCCGGACGGCGTCGGGCTCGAGTTCACCAACTTCGCGGTACCGCCGCAGTTCACCGTGGACTCATCCCCTTGCTCCGACGCCCCCTGCGTCGGGGGCAGCTACGTGGTCACCGCTGAGAGCGGGGGGTGCACTGTGTCGGTCACATGGAAGGGTGAACCCGTCGACGCAGAAGGTTCCGTCCTGCGCGCAGACGCCAAGGCCTTCTGCACGTCCCAGACGGCGTGCGCCGAGGTGAAGGCCGCAGCCGACGCCGTCAACGAGCAGACCGGCGGACAGTCCGCCATCGGGCTCACCGTCAGCGACACAGTCGACGGCGAATCGGACGCGTCCTCGCCATCGGCCGACGGTAGCGGCGGCTGAAGTGTCCGACACTGAAGCCGAAGCTGACCCGGCCGGAAACCCTCCGATCGACGTGGAGCGCGGCACTGGAGGCCCTGCGAGGGCCCAGCGCGTCGACTTCGAACGGTGGTACGCGCTCGCCACGAACTTCGTCGCTCCCGCTACCTTCCTGACCGCCGTGCTCTTCTACTACGGGTACGTCTCGTCGCGCGCTCAGTACCGTTACTTCGGGCTCGACGTCGACACGATCGGGCTGAGCACCCGCGACTACGTGATGCGCAGCCCCCAGCCGCTCCTGGTGCCGCTGCTCCTCGTGCCCGCCATCGGTGCCGGCCTGCTCATCGTCGCGCGAGTACTGCAGCGCCGCGTCCCGCTGAAGATGCTGCGGTCCGCGACGTGGGCCTCAACCTTCATTCTCGGCGCCGGGCTGCTGATGCTGTTCGGATACGCCTGGATCGGCGAGTGGCCGTACTACCCGATGGTCACCCCGCTCGTCCTCGCCGTTGGACTCCTGGCCCTGGTGTGGTGTTGGCGCCGCGTCGGTGGACGGCCTACCGCCGTCGTCCTCGCCCTCATCGCGGTCGCTGTATGCGTCTTCTGGGCCACCGCAACCCTGGCCCAGTGGACCGGCCTGGGCGCCGCCCAGCGCACGGCCCGCAACCTCGATCAGCTCCCTGCGGTCGTGATGGACACCAAGGAGCGTCTCTACTTGGGGACCACGCCGAATTCGGGCGTCACCGAGACAAACGTGGGTGCTCTTGCCGTGGCCGACGAGGACCAGGAGTTCAAGTTTCGCTACCGCGGACTACGGCTCCTCATCCAGTCCGGAGACCGGATGTTCTTGGTTCCGGAGCACTGGACGCCCAGCAACTCCACCATTCTGGTGCAGACCGGCAGCGTCCGGGTGCGGTTCCGGTTCGTCAACGACGCACCGGAGTGAGGAGCGAGGACCGCAGCGGCACGCTGGTCAACGTTCACCACCCTCCATCTCATCGTCGAGGGCGGTGCCACACATCGACGCGCGCGACCTGGGCGCCCCGCAGGCCAAACCGATGCCATTACGCATGTCCGGGGGTGCGTCATACCGGCCGCCAGCCGCCTACTTGGCAGGCCGAATGATGACGGCGGTTGCCGCCAGTGCCTCACCCTGGATCCGGGGGCATCGTGGCAGGGGTTGTTCCAGGACTACGCGGTCTCACTGCCCCCAGCACCCAGGTCGGCCATCTTGGTCATGACTGCAGCGCTACGTGCCTCGAGCCCGAGCGATCTCAGTTCACCTGAGTGTTGGTGCTGCTCCTTGCCCCAGTCGGTGACCGCTTCTGGGCTCTCCCATCGGCGCACGACCACGAAATGCTTGGGGTCGTCAGCATCCTGCAGGATCATCCCTTCGTGCGCTCCGCCACGGGCGGTGGCTCCATCGGCGAACCGCTGGAACGCCGCGACGAACGTCGCTGGATCGGCGTCCCCGATCGACCAGTCGCTGACGGTCCAGATCTCGGCCACGACAGCCCTCCCGTCCCAGCGCCGCCGCACCGCAGCGACGGTCACAGCAGCAAAGGTGCGCGCTCGGCGAACCCCATGTCAATGGCGACCCGCAATCATGCTCAGAGGATGCGTCTAAGCGCCGACAAGCGGTGCGTCACACCGCAGGTTCAGGCGACGGTCCAGGAGTGCCTTGCCCGGGTTCCTTTGGAGGCCCCGGTTTCTTGAGCTCGATGAAGAACGTGACGGTATCGGTCGCGCCGATGTTCTCCCCCGAATGCACCTGTGAGTCGAGCCACCGCACTTCACCTGCCGGCAGGGTGACGTCGACGCTCTGGCCGTTTTGGCGCAGTCGGCGGTCGAAGGTGGAGGCGGTGATCATCACGCTGTCGGGGTGCTCGTGAGGACGTGTCTGGTCGCCGGGGCGATCGTGGCATCGCAGGACCCGGACGCGGTCATTCTCGAAGGCCACGGACACTCCGTAGCCTGTTCGTGGCACAACGCGTCGCTCGGTCGCGGTACGGTCATCCCGCCGGCCGGTGGTCTACACGACCGGGTCGCTTGAAGAAGGTCAACAATGCCGTTCGGGCAACGGAACAGGCGCCGGGTGCGCCGCGGCGGTGCCGCCGGCATGATCTGGGTGGCTGTCTTCGTTGCGGCGGGATGCTCGGCGAACTCGGTCGATCCGGTTCCGCGATCGCAGTTGCCGGTGCCGGTGACGTCCCCAGCGTCAAGTGTGACGCCGTCTCGAGCGCCTGGCGCGGCGCCGTCTGTGAAGGTGCGGCGTTACGAGTACCTCTACGCGGTGGTGGCGCTCGGAACCGGGAGCGGGGCGCGGGTCATCAGCGAGCGAAGCTTCAAGGCGGCCAAGGACGCGGTGGCCGCGTTGGAGAAGTCGCTGCGCGGCAGCTATGAGCTCAGTGTTCGCGACGCGGGGGTGGTGAGCCTGCCCTTGACGGACAGGCAGGAGCGAACGTTCCGTGAGTCCGCCGAGAGCCAGGCCGGGGAGGGGGAGTCTGCGGCGAGGGAGCTGTACATCGAGAAGCTACGCGCGGCGCTGCGAATGATCGGCCCGGAAAAGGTCGCGCGGTACGACGGGGTGGTGGCCAGCGTGGTCATCGACATGCCCGAGGCCGAGCTGTGGCTGGAAACAGAAACAGACGGCGCGACCGGGGGGATCTTCCTGGCGCCCATTTTGTTCGAGCCGGACGCTGCGACCGGGGCTGGTGTGATGACCGAGAACATCACCAACCTGGAGGTCGCGACCAGGCAGGAGTCCACCCGGGTCCTTGCTCACGAGATCGGTCACAGTTTCGGACTGGGTCACGCCGGCATCGCCGAGTGCCACGTTGAGTCCAGCGCACCCTGGGATGGGGCCCTGCCGGTACGAATGACCGGCAATGAGTGCAGGGTCGACGAGTACGGCGACCACACCAACATCATGGGCCAAGCAAAGGTGCCTCGCCAAGCCGAGCAACCGGAGCTGTTGAACGCGCTGCAGCTACGTCAGATGGGGGTGCTTCCTGATGCGGAGGTCGTCAATATCACCCCGGGCATGGTCACATCTGGCGCCACTACTGAGTACACCCTGCACACCTTGTCCAGCACCGAGCAGGGGGTGAGGCTGATTGCCGGTGATCCCCGGCGCGAAAACCCCAGTCTCGAACCAAGAATGGGACGACGCCGGCTCCAGGCCCTATCTCGTGCTCAGCCCGGAATACGATGCGCCCACCGACGTCAGCCTGCCCCCAAGGTTCACCAACCAGTCGCTCAAGGTCTTCTACGCGTTGACCACGACGAGGCCCCCAGAGAACAACCACGTCAGCAGCTACGCCATCCCGCTCACGACAACAGACGAAAACTTCAACGCACCCAAGGACATCGGCGCCCCGGCCGGGCACACCGGCCCGGTCTTCGTCGACCAGGGCGGGAACACCGTATCCATCGTCAACCGCCAACCGACCAGCGTCACCGTTCGCATACAACTCAACCGAAGCTGATCCCGCCTCTCAACGTTCCCACCCCTCACGGGATCTCTCGTCGACTGCGTCCTTCCGCCGCCGTATCCACACTTCCGATTCACGGCAGTTCCGGACGTCGAGCAGGTGGGGCCGATGTCTGGCGTACCGGCGGCGGGAGCGGAGCTGGCCGGTGTCAGATCGATCCCGTAGCCGTTAGGAAGACCCACAACGCAACGAGCACCGCACCCGCGGCCACGACCGCTACGACAGCCCTATTGGGCCATGATGTTCGTCGAGGCTGCCCGGCAGGTCCGTCACCGGACACAGGTTCGACCGGCACACCGATGAGAGCACCCACCGCGGCGCTGATGGTGATCATCGGCAAGCCCATGAAGACCAATGGGTCACTGAACTCGTAGAAGTCGCCGGTGAGTGCCGCCGGAAGCCACAGCACCACGCCGACGAGCACCACACCGACGACCAGGCCGATGAGCGCCCCCGGACCTGGTCGTCCCCTCATGGCCCGAGTGTGGCCACGGCGGTCCACCTTGGCAACCTGCCCGAGGGTGGAGACACCGATCGCGGCATTTGGGAGGGCGTTGCCGGCCGGGCCGGCCCGGGCCAGGGGCCGGACCCTTCACGTCGCAGCGGCTCTGCTCGGTTGGGTGAGGGCACGATCGAGGGCGGTGACTGTCAGGGTCGCTCTTTGTAGGCCCCGCCGCGTGTCAACGGCGGTCAAGTTCGATGAGCCGATTGGTGTTCACCGAACTTGACCGCCCGACCTACGGCAAGGCCCGGTCGGTCGTTCACGGGGCCAGCGCGGCGCAGACGTCCAGGGGGGGTGCGGTGTAGCTGGTCGTGGAGGTGACGTTGCCGGACTGGTCGTACTCCACGGTCGTCACTGTCTGCCCGGTGGACCAGATGATGTGGCCGGGCGCGAGATCGATCAGGGGACCAGTGAACCTCAGCACCTCCACGTAGTGGCCCTGTGTGCCTACGGGAGTCGGCGGGGCGATCTTCACCGAACCGTTGACCATGAGGTCAATCGACTCCCCCGTGTCGAGGTTGGTCACTGTGGCGCGTAGCCCTGGTGCGGTGCCCAGGTAGCGTCCGTCTGAGAACTGGATATCGACGAGTTTGCCCTCGTCCTGGTACATGACCGGGAACTCGCACCGGTTCGCGTAGCCGTTGACGGGGTCTGGGAACATCCACGTGATTCCGGCGTCAGGGTACCGGGTGATGTCGGGCGGATCGGCGGCTGCCGGGCTCACAGCCGCGACGCCGACCATGAGCAGCGATGCCGCCATTATGGCGCCACGAGCGCCGGACGAAAACCTCCGACATTCGGCAGGACCGGAAAGGTCTGCGGCCCTCAGGCCTGCTGCATACCGCCGCCCAAAGGGTCACGTCACGGGTGGGACACATGGCCGCCGCGGGGTCCGGACATAGGCCCTCAGAACGGGCAGATCGAGCACACCGCGCTGAAAATCTTGCGGACTGTGTGCGGAGTGCGGAGGATCGCACCCCATCTGACCTGGGCAAACGTGCCAATTCAGACGTTGAAGCGAAACTCCACGACGTCGCCGTCCTGCATGACGTAGTCCTTGCCCTCCATGCGGACCCGCCCGGCCGCGCGCGCAGCGGCCATCGAGCCCGCGGCATCCAGGTCGGTGAACGAGACGATCTCGGCCTTGATGAACCCGCGCTGGAAGTCCGTGTGGATGACGCCGGCCGCCTGCGGCGCGGTCCACCCTTGGTGGATCGTCCAGGCGCGCGACTCCTTCGGGCCGGCGGTGAGGTAGGTCTGCAACCCGAGGGTGTGGAAGCCCACCCGGGCGAGCTGGTTCAGCCCCGACTCCTCGGCCCCGAAGGACTGGAGCATCTCGAGGGCGTCCTCCTCGGACATCTCCATGAGGTCCATCTCGAGCTTGGCGTTGAGGAACACCGCGTCGGCCGGGCCCACGAGCTCGTTGAGGCGCGCCTGCAGGTCGGCGTCGGCGAGCTGCTCCTCGTCGAGGTTGAAGACGTAGATGAACGGCTTGGTCGTCAGCAGGCCGAGCCCCGACGCCAGCGCGAGGTCGACGCCGGCCGCCTCGCCACCGGCATACAGGGTGGTGCCCTCCTCGAGCACCTTCTGGGCGGCGAGCGCGTTGTCGAGCAGCGGGCGGCTCTCCTTCTTGATCCGCGCCTCCTTCTCGAGGCGCACGACGGCCTTCTCGAGGGTCTGCAGGTCGGCGAGGATGAGCTCGGTGTGGATCGTCTCGATGTCGGATGCCGGCGACACCTCGCCGTCGACGTGCACGACGTCGCCGTCCTCGAACGCGCGCACGACCTGGCAGATCGCGTCGGCCTCACGGATGTTGGCGAGGAACTTGTTGCCCAGCCCCTCCCCCTCTGACGCGCCGCGCACGATGCCGGCGATGTCGACGAACGAGACCGTCGCGGGCAGGATCTTCTCGCTCCCGAAGATCTCGGCGAGGCGCGCGAGCCGCTCGTCGGGCAGCGGGACCACACCGACGTTGGGGTCGATGGTCGCGAAGGGGTAGTTCGCGGCGAGGACGTTGTTCTTCGTCAGGGCGTTGAACATCGTCGACTTGCCGACGTTGGGGAGTCCGACGATTCCGATGGTGAGGGCCACGAGGCCGAGAGTCTACCGGCGCGCCCGCCGCCCCCGGACCGCTCAGCCCGTCAGTGCTGACACGACGATCCACCCCAGGATCCCGGCGCTGACGAGCACGAGCGCGCCGAGGAGCACGAACGCCAGCCGCTCCTCGTCGTTCGGCCGCCTCACCGTGGCACCACCGGGTCGCTGTTCTCGAGGTACTGCGTGTGCTCGGCGTCGGCGGCGACCTCGAGCATGCGGGCGGTGTACGGCGCGACGTGCGCCGCGGCATCCGCGATGGTCCGCCAGTGCGCCCCGGTGATCTCCCGGCGCAGGAAGAGGGCCGGGTCGAGCTCGCCCGCGTCGTGGACGCCGAGGTCGAAGAGGTGGAGCAGCGCGTCGTCCCACCCGCGCCACGGCGGCAGCCAGTTGACGGCGAGCAGCCGCCCAGCGTGCACCTCGATGCCGAGCTCCTCCTGGACCTCGCGCTCGACGCAGGATGCCGGTGACTCGCCGGGGTCGACCACCCCTCCGGGCAGGTCCCACTCGCGCTTGTAGCTGAGCTCGCACAGCAGCACCTGCCCGGCCGGGTTGCGCAGCAGTCCCTGTGCGATGGCGCGCTTGCGCGGGAGACGGGCGTTGAGGATCGCGATGCGGCGCAGGCGCTCTGCCTCGGACTCGCTGCGTGGCGGCATGGCCCGAGGCTATCCGCCCGTCCCGACACACTCCTCGACGAGGGCGAACCCCGCGCGGTCGACCGAGCGGGCCGTGGCGCTGACGACGGCCACCCCGGCACCGGCGGCGCGGTCCAGCACGACGACGCTGCGGAAGCCGCCGGTGCCGCCGTTGTGCCAGGTGAGCGCGACCCCCCTGCGCTCCAGGGTCAGCCACGCCGCGCCGACCCGGACCGGCCCGGAGAGGCGGGTCACCGGCTCGAGGGCCGACAGGCCCGGCGCCGTGCCGTCGAGCACGGCCTTCATGAGCCGACCGAGGTCGTCGGCGGTCGACCGGATGCCGCCCGCCGGGCCGAGCGCCTCACCCGTCCAGGGCTGCATCGGCCTGCCCCGTCGGGAGCGGCCCGGCACGGCGAGGGGCAACAGGTCGGCCGGGGTCGAGGGGACGGTCGTCGCGGTCATCTCGAGGGGCCCGGCCAACCGGTCGCGCAGCAGCCCGGCGTACGTCGTCCCGGCGGCGACTGCCACGGCGTGGCCGAGGAGCATGTAGCCGAGGTTGGAGTAGTGCGGCCGGCGCCTTCCGACCGGCGTGCGCCGGGTCGCGGCGAGCAGCTCGTCGAGGCTCTCACCGTACGGGTTGCGCCCGTGCCGCCACAGGTCGAGCGTGGCGCGCAGCGCACCGGAGCTGCTCGGGAGCCGTGGCAGCCCGGACGAGTGGGTCGCGAGCGAGCCGAGGGTGACCTCGGCGGCGGGGGCTCCGGCGAGCGGCAGGAGGTCGCCGAGCACGGTGCTGTCGCAGACCTCGCCGCGGTCACGGGAGTCCGCGAACAGCATCCCCGTCAGACCCTTGGAGACCGACCCGATCTCCACGTCCGCTCCGTCCGGGAGGCCGGCCCGGGCACGGCGCACCGCACCCGCACGCACCTCGACGGCGACGAAGCGCTCGTGCCTCCGGCCGAGGTGGCGGGCGGTGCGCGCGGCGAAGTCGTCGTCGCCGTGGGTCCGCGGGTCCATGTCCGGGGCAACGGTCGACATGCCCTGTCGGTGCCGGCTGGCATGGTCCCTGCCATGAGCGGATGGATGTGGGGCGTGCTGGGTCTCGTCGTCGGCGTCGTCGCGGCCGCCGTCGTGGTGCGACTCGTGGATGCCGCGCGCGCGGCTGCCGTCGTCGCCGAGCGCGACCTGCTGCGGGAGCGGGTCGTCGACCTCGAGACCTCCCTCGCCGAGGACATGGAGACCGCGGCGCTCCTCGCTCCGCTCAAGGACGCCCTCGTGCGGGTCGAACACCACGTCGGCACGCTCGAACGCGACCGCATGGAGCAGTTCGGCTCGCTGCGCGCCCTCCTGGCCCGGGTCGAGGGTGAGACCCAGCACCTCGGGCGGCAGACCGCGTCCCTCGCCGGGTCGCTGCGCTCGTCGACCGTGCGCGGCGCCTGGGGCGAGGTGCAGTTGCGGCGGGTGCTCGAGGCGTCCGGGATGCTGGCGCGCTGCGACTTCGACGAGCAGGTCGCCGCGGTGAGCGCCCACGACCGCGGGGTGCGCCCCGACGTCGTCGTCCGGTTGCCGGGGGCCAAGGTGCTCGTCATCGACGCCAAGGCGCCGATGAACGCGTTCCTCGACGCCCAGACCGACGACCTGCCCGACGACGAGCGGGCCGCCCTGCTCGCCGAGCACGCCGCGACGCTCGGCCGGCACGTCGGCGCCCTCGCCGCCAAGGAGTACTGGTCGGCCTTTCGCGAGGGCCCCGAGATGGTCGTCTGCTTCGTGCCGAGCGACGCCATGCTCGGCGCCGCCCTCGCTGCGCAGCCGTCGCTGCACGACCGGGCCCTCGCCCAGCGGGTCGTCCTCGTCGGCCCGGGATCGCTCATGGCGCTGCTGCGCACCGTCGCGTTCACGTGGCAGCAGCACGCCCTGTCCTCGAGCGCTCGCGAGCTGCTCGACATCGGTCGCGACCTCTACGGCCGCCTCGGCACGCTCGGCGGCCACACGGCGAAGGTCGGCCGCAGCCTCCAGTCGAGCGTCGAGGCGTACAACGCGATGGTCGGGGCGCTCGAGTCACGGGTCCTCGTCACGGCGCGACGGATGAACGACCTCGACCTCGTCGCCGACGAGCTCCCGGTGCTCGGCCCGGTCGAGACGGCGCCGCGACTGCTCACCGCGCACGAGCTCATCGACGCCGCCACCACCGAGGACGCCCGGCCCGACCTGCTGCTCGACCTCGGGCCGCCCCGGTCGCATCCCGTCAGCGAGGTTCGCGGCGCCGGTTGAGGTGTTCGTGCCGGCTGAGGCGCGGCCGGGGAAGCCGCGGCTTGGTGGGTGTTGGTCGGGTCGCGAGTCCTGGTGTCAGCAGGATGCCGGGTCGCTCGCCCCCGGCCCGAGATCCAGCTCGTAGTGGAAGGTGAGCGGCCCACCCGCGCCCTCGGTGCGCCGGAAGCCCTCGGCCTCGTAGAGGTGGCGCGCGGCGACGTCGTCCTCGCTCGTCGCGAGGTCGACGTAGTCGCAGCCGCGCTCGCGCGCTCGGTCCAGGGCTGCCCGGAGCAGGGCGCGGCCCAGGCCCGCTCCCCGCCGGTCGGGGGCGACGTAGAGCTCGGCGAGGTAGCACTCCTCGGCGGTCGACCACAGCGACGGCCGGTACCGGAGCACGGCGACCGCCACCGCCGGCGCGTCACCATGGTGGGCGCCGGCGGTGTCCGCCGTGTCCGCCGTGTCCGCCGTGTCCGCCGTGTCCGCCGTGTCCGCCGTGTCCGCCGTGTCCGCCGTGTCCGCCGTGTCCGCCGTGTCCGCCGTGTCCGCCGTGACGGTGGTACCGATAGTGCCGGCGAGAAGGACGTCGGTCGACCCGGCGTCGACCAGCTCGGCGACCCGGGCGGCGAGCGCCGCCGCGCCCGGAGTCGGGTCGTCGTACTCGGTGTTGAAGTCGTGGAGGAGCCGTCCCGCGGCCGCCTGCTGCTCCGGGGTGACGACGAGCGCGACCCAGGGAGAACTGCTCCGGCCCGGCACGGCGTCCACCTCGGTCAGTGGAGGGACCCGGCCTCGGCGAAGCTCGCGTCGTGCCGCATCTTGTCGCTCTTGCCCGCGGCCTTGAGGTCGCGTCGGATCTCGGTGGGCAGCGAGAACATGATCGACTCCTCGGCCGCGACGACCGGCCGGACGTCGTCGTAGCCTCGCGCTGCGAGGAGCTCGAGCACCTCGCGGACGAGGATCTCGGGCACCGAGGCGCCGGACGTCACCCCGACCGTGGAGACACCGGCGAACCACGCCTCGTCGATCTCGTCGGCGTAGTCGACGAGGTGGCCGGCGCGTGAGCCGTGCTCGAGCGCGACCTCGACGAGCCGCACCGAGTTCGAGGAGTTGCGAGAGCCGATGACGAGCATGAGGTCGCACTCCGCCGCCATCTGCTTCACCGCGAGCTGGCGGTTCTGGGTGGCGTAGCAGATGTCGTCGCTCGGCGGGTCCTGGAGCGAGGGGAAGCGTTCGCGCAGCCGCCGCACGGTCTCCATCGTCTCGTCGACCGACAGCGTGGTCTGCGAGAGCCAGACGACCTTGTCGGGGTCGCGGACCGTGACGTTGACGACGTCGTCGGGGCCGTCGACGAGCTGGATGTGCTCGGGGGCCTCGCCGGCCGTGCCGACGACCTCCTCGTGGCCTTCGTGGCCGATGAGGAGGATGTCGTAGTCGGCGTCGGCGAAGCGCACGGCCTCGCGGTGCACCTTGGTGACGAGTGGGCACGTGGCGTCGATGGTGCGCAGCGACAAGGCCCGGGCCTCCTCGTGGACGACGGGGGCGACACCGTGCGCCGAGAAGACGACCGTGGCACCCTCGGGCACCTCGTCGGTCTCGTCGACGAAGACGGCACCGCGCTTCTCCAGCGTGGTGACGACGTGCTTGTTGTGCACGATCTGCTTGCGCACGTAGACGGGCGCCCCGTAGAGCTCGAGGGCCTTCTCGACGGTGACGACGGCCCGGTCCACGCCCGCGCAGTAGCCACGGGGGGCGGCGAGGAGCACGCGCTTCGGGGAGTCAGCCATGCGCTCCATCGTAGGTGGCGGTGCACCGCTGCCCGAATCGCACGATGATGCGCCTCGCCCGCCGGCCGGTGACGGCACGGCGCCCTAGAGTGCACCGCATGAGCACGCCGGCAGCGCAGAGCCGGGGTCCGCTGCCCGAGAAGGCGGCCGACACCACGGCCGAGCAGCCGTGGCCGGTGCGCCTTCTGTCGATGCGGATCGGCGAGTACGTCGAGAAGATGTCGACGCTGTGGGTCGAGGGCCAGGTCGTCCAGCTCACCCGGCGTCCCGGCGCACGCACGGCGTACCTCACCCTGCGGGACGCCGACGTCGACATGAGCCTGTCGGTGTCCATCCAGGTCACGGCCCTCGACGCCATGCCGGCCCCGGTGGGCGAGGGCGCGCGCGTCGTCCTCCAGGCCAAGCCCGTCTTCTGGACGCAGCGGGGCTCGCTCGTGCTCGACGCACGCCAGATCCGACCGGTCGGGGTCGGCGAGCTGCTGGCGCGTCTCGAGTACCTCAAGCGCCACCTCGCCCAGGAGGGCCTGTTCGACCGCGACCGGAAGCGGCCGCTGCCCTTCCTCCCCCGCCGGGTCGGCCTCATCTGCGGTCGGGCGAGCGCGGCCGAGCGCGACGTCGTCGAGAACGCCCGCCGCCGGTGGCCCGCCACCCGCTTCGAGGTGCGCCAGGTGGCGGTGCAGGGGCCGAACGCGGTCGCCGAGGTCACGGCCGCCCTCGCCGAGCTCGATGCGTACCCCGAGGTCGACGTCGTCGTCATCGCCCGCGGTGGGGGCGGCGTCGAGGACCTCCTGCCGTTCAGCAACGAGACCCTCGTGCGCGCCGTGGCCGCCGCACGCACCCCCGTCGTCAGCGCGATCGGTCACGACGTGGACACCCCGTTGCTCGACCTCGTCGCCGACCACCGCGCCAGCACGCCCACCGATGCCGCCAAGGCCGTCGTGCCGGATGCCGCCGCGGAGCGGGCTGGCGTCGCAGGTGCTCGGGAGCGGGCCCATCGAGCCCTCGAGGGACGGCTGCACTCCGAGCGACGGCGCCTCGTCGAGCTGCGGAGCCGGCCGGTGCTCGCCGACAAGGGGGCGTTCGTGCGCACCCAGCGCGAGGTGGTCGCGGCCCTCCGCGCCCGTGCCCGACGGCGGGTCGAAGCGCAGCTGCACCGGGCCCGCGACCACACAGTCCACCTGCGCGCCCAGGTGCGCACGCTCTCGCCGCAGTCCACTCTCGACCGTGGGTACGCCATCGTCCAGCAGCACGACGGCACGGTCGTCACCGACCCGACTGCCATCGAGGTCGGCGAGCTGCTGCGGGTCCGCGTGGCCCGCGGCGACTTCGCGGCGAGGCCCGTCGACCGTGCCGACGACGCCGGTCCGCAGTCCCGCTGAGCGGATCGAGGGATGGCACGGTCGCCGTGTGAGCCTCGACGGGCCCTCGGCGCGGTTCATCGGGCCGGTCCCTTGCGTGTCGCGCAGTCGGTCGGCCGCTTGGACCCGTCCCGGGTCTTGCGTCGGCGCGGTTGAGGATCGTGAGGGCGTCCGCTCAGAACGGGGGTTCGTCGGGGAACCGGGTGCGTGCGCGGCGTCGGGCCAGGGCGGCGCGCAGGACGGTGCTGGTGCGACGTGGGTGGGTCGGGCGCACGGTGAAGGAGTGCGGCGGTGGTGGGTGGTGCTCCAAGGCCAGCTCGAGGTGGGTCTGCAGGGCACTCCACGCCCCGGCGAGCACCGCACCGTCGCCGGCGGCCCGCTGGCCGTTGACGTGGCCGGCGGCCCGCCCGCTGCCGCTGTGGCTGTGGCTGTGGCTGTGGCTGTGGCCGGTCCCGGGGTTCCCGGTGGCCCGGGCGAACCCTGCGGTGCTGTCGTGGTCGTCGTGGCGCAGGACGAGCACGGCCAGGGCGTCCAGGGGGTGGGTGGTGCGCACCGTGCCGGTGGGGTCGGTCCAGGTGGTGGTGGCGTCGGGGTGCAGGCGCACCACCCACCCGGGGGTCTGCTTGACCCGGTGATGGCGACGGCACAGCACCATCAGGTTCTCGGCGGTGGTCGGCCCGCCGGGCCAGGCCCGGGCGTGGTCCAGGTCGCAGAACCGGGCCGCGACCGCGCACCCGGGGAAGCGGCACCGCCCGTCGCGGGCGCGCACCAGCGCCGCCAGCGCCGGGCTGGGCCGGTAGGCGCCGCTGGCCAGGTCCTGCCCGGGGTCGACCCGGGCCCCGGACACCGGGTCACACGGCACCACCCTCGGCTCGATCACCGGGGCCGGCACCGGGGCGGTCGAGCACGGGGCGGTCGACGTGGGCCCGGCCCGGTCCGGCGTGCCGTCGCGGCGTCGCCGGCGCCGGTGCCGGGGTCCTGGCTGCTTCCCGGACGAACCGCGTGCCAGGTGCTCCAGCAGCCAGGCCCGGGGCACCAGCAACGGCTCCGAGGGGCGGCAACCCTGCACCTGCACCAGGTCACCCCCACGCCCGCCTCCACCAGCACCCGAGAGGGGCCCGCTCGCAGCGCCGGCAGCCTCGGCCACGGCATCCCCGACCTGCCGGGCACCCGCGCCCCCGCCATCGGCGACAGCGTCCCGGTCGTCGGCGACAGCGTCCCGGTCGTCCTCGTCCTCGTCGTGGTCATCGTGGTCATCGTCGTGGTCATCGTCGTCATCGTGGGTGGAGGTCGTGCTCGCCTCCCCCGAGGCGGCAGCGTGCGGTGCCGTCGCCGGCACCCCAGCGTCGGCCCGATCGGCTGCCGCATCGGCCTCGAGGTCGGCACCGGCCGGTCGGTCCGGCACGTGGGCGGGGGTGGCCGCATCCGGTGCGGTCGTCCGCGACGTCGCGTCCCGGTTCTCGTCCTCGTCCTCACCGTCGACGGCCGGGGAGCCCGCCTGACCGGCGGCGGTCTCGTCGTCGGGAGTGCCGTCCGTGCCCGGCGCGGGCGAAGGGGTCGGGTCGGCGGGCGCCGGGTCGTCCGGGACGGTGTCGGCTGGCAGGGCGTCGGCCGGGACGGTGAGCACGACCTGCACGTCGATCGTGGCGTTGCCGGTGACCAGGTCCGTCAACGCCTTCCCCCTGGCCGCCTCCACCCCGGCACACACCCCCTCGGCGACGTACCGGTGCGCCAGCTGGTCCACCGCCGCCCACGCCGTGGCGGCGTCCTCACTCGGAAAGGACCCCAACCAGGTGTCCACCCCCGGCTCGGCCACCCACCGCCGCAACCCACACTCCGCCCGCGCCCGCACTGCCCGCTGACGCAGCAGGTCCGGGCAGATGCGGGCCAGCAACCGCCGGGTCCGCCGCCGCAGGTCCGTGCCGTCCTCACCCCAGTGCCCGGCCAGCGCGGCCACCACCGCCTGCGCCACGGGCGCCGGGGTGTCCACCAGCTCGGCCGCCACCACCGAGGCCCGGTACGAGTCCAGCACCCCGGCAGCCATCGCCGCGTGCAACCCACCCAGACCACTGGCCTGCGGCACCTGCCCGCTGCCCGCCGGGACCGGGTCACACCCCCCGGCAAGGCGCACCGCCGCCTCCACGCGCCGCTGCGCCTGCGCGTGCGAGGCCCCCAACGCCGGCGCCAGCACATCCGCCGCGTCCACGCTGACCCGCCCCGCGCCCAGCACCACCTCCCCCAGCGTGCCGTCCTCACCCCACACCCCCTCGCGGCGCGAGACCGCCACCACCGCCACGTCCTGCACCGCGCTCACCGTGTTCACCAACCCCTGACAGGCCGCCACCACCCCTACCCACTGCGCCCGGTCACCACCGGCCGCGGCAGCGGCGACCGCCGCGGCCACCCGACCCGCCCGGGCCACCACATCCGAAACGGCGACACCCACACCAGCGCCGGGCAACCCCCCGCCGCCGGGAGAGACACCCCCGGGTACCGCAGCCGCCGGCACCGCACCCGACGGGGCGCCACCCGGGACGGCATCCGGCGGCGAGGCACCGGGGACGGCACCAGGCGCTTCGGTGACCCCCGTGAGATCACCCGGGGAGCCGGTGACGTCACCAGCGGCACGTGAGCGTGCGGGCTCCCCCGCACTCGCACCCCGAACCGGCGCCGCACCCTCCGCGTGACCGACCATCTCGCCCCCCTTCCCCGTGACCCCACTCTACCGGCGCGAAGCGATTCGAACAAGTGTTCCACAGGTTCGGATTCCGCTGTCAGCGAACAGAACTCGAAGCAAACCGAACGCACGGCAGGCGCACGCCTACCCGAGCGGTACCCCCTCGACCCGGGCGTCCGGGCGGCCGTGTCGTCAGTCGGCGAGGTTGACGCACCTGCCCCGCGTCCTCGAGTCGGTGCCACGCCCTAGGCTCCCCGCATGGTGAGGAACGCCGACCCGGAGCAGCCCGACACGACCGCCTCCGAGGCGCAGGACGAGGCCGGCGCCGCAGCCGGTGGCTCCGAGCTGCCGGGCGACGTCGCCGCGATGTCCTACGAGCAGGCCCGCGACGAGCTCGTCGACATCGTCGCCCGTCTCGAGAACGGCCAAGCCGGTCTCGAGGAGAGCATGCTGCTGTGGCAGCGTGGCGAGGCACTCGCCGCCCACTGCGCCACGTGGCTGGACCGGGCCGAGGCACGGATCAGCGCCACGGAATGACCCCAGCGCGGAGCCAACCCGCCCGCCACCAGGCGACCCCGGCGCGGTGCCAGCGGTCCCCGGTGCCAGCGGTCCCCGGTGCCAGCGCCCCCCGGTGCCAGCGAGCCCGGCCCAGCCTTCGGTACGAGCGCCCCTCGTCAGGGAGTGACCGGCTGGAGGTACGAGACGAACTGCTCCATCTCCTCGAAGCTGGCCGTCCCGGTGACGAGGGTGGTCAGCTCACCCGCCCCCGTCGGAGCGTCGACGAGGCTGTTCTGCACCTTCGTGTCCCGTTCGTACATCGTCCAGGTCCGTCCGCCCGCCTGCAGCGTGCCGACCTGCGGCGCGCGGTTGGTCTGCGACTCGATCCACTCGCGCGTCGGGTCGACCGTCTGCTCGACGGCGACGTAGGTGCCCGACGGGGTCTGGTAGCCCGCGTGCCAGGTCGAGAAGCCGCCCGTCGTGCGCACGTAGCGCGCCGACGTCGCGCTCCAGCCCTCCGGTAGGCCGACGGCCTCGACGATCGGCCAGCCCGAGCGCTCCTTGACGTCGACCGCCGTGGCGTGGACGTCCACCGGCGGGCCGCTCACCGAGCTCACCCGCGGCACGATGAGCACGAGCACCGCGACCATCCCGAGCACGGCGGCCAGCGACAGCACGAGGTTCTTCGCGGAGCCCATCGAGTAGCTGGTCTGCGGGGGCGCGGGCGTCGTCACCCCCCTATCGTCCCCGACGGGGGGCCGGGACGCCGAATCGCCCCGGCGCTAGGGTTGACACGCCGCACCGCCGCCCGTGAGGACGCCGTCATGGAAGACAAGGACGAGATGCCGTCGAGCCCGCATGACCTCGCCCCGGGACCCGACGCGTCCGGCAGCGCGCCACCGCCCACCCCCACCCCGACCGCCTCCCCCGTCGTCGTCGTCGGCGAGCTGCTCGTCGACATCGTCCACACCCCCGACGGACAGACGGCCGAGCACGTGGGCGGATCCCCCGCGAACGTCGCCCTCGGCCTGGCCCGCCTGGGCCACGACACGTGGTTCGCGACCCTCGTCGGCACCGACGAACGCGGCATCCGGTGCCGTGAGCACGTCGAGGACGGCGGCGTGCGGCTGCTCCCCGGCAGCACGAGCCCCTCCCACCCGACCTCGACGGCGGCGGCCACCATCGACGCGAACGGCGCGGCCACCTACGTCTTCGACCTCCACTGGAACCTGCCACGCGTCCAGCTCCCCGCCGGCACGACGCACCTGCACGTCGGCTCGATCGGCACGACGCTGCGACCGGGGGACGCCGAGGTGACGGATGCCGTCCGCCGCGCCCGCGCGGCCGGCACGGTCTCCTACGACCCCAACATGCGCCCGACGATCATGGGCAGCCCCGATGCCGTGCGCCCCCGCGTCGAGGAGCTCGTCGCCCTCTCCGACGTCGTCAAGTGCTCCGAGGACGACATCGAGTGGCTCTACCCTGGCGACGACCCGTCGCGGGTCATGGCGCGCTGGGCCGAACTCGGCGCGGCGCTCACCGTCGTGACGCTCGGCCCCCGCGGTGTCGTGTGGCGAGCCGGGTCGGGCGAGGAGGACAGCGAGCCGGCTCGTGACACCGCGGTCGTCGACACCGTCGGGGCGGGCGACTCGTTCATGGCCGGCCTCGTGTCCGGCCTGCTCGACGAAGGCCTGCTGGGCAGCACGGACGCCCGCGAGCGCCTGCACAGCGCCGGGTCGGCCGACGTGCGACCCGCCATCGACCGCGCGCTCGCGACGAGCGGCGTCACCGTCGGGCGCGCCGGCGCCTACGCCCCCACCCGGGAGGAGATCCGATGACCGAGTTCGCCTACGAGGACCTGCTGCCGACCGGCGCCGACGAGACGCCCTACCGGCTGCTCACGACCGCGGGCGTCTCGGTCGTCGACGGCCCCGGGGGGCGGCGCTTCCTCCAGGTCGAGCCGGAGGCGCTGCGACTGCTCACCGAGACCGCCATGCACGACATCGCGCACTACCTGCGCCCGGCGCACCTGCAGCAGCTCGCGAACATCCTCGCCGACCCCGAGGCGAGCAACAACGACAAGTTCGTCGCCCTCGACCTGCTCAAGAACGCCAACATCGCCGCCGGCGGCGTCCTCCCGATGTGCCAGGACACCGGCACCGCGATCGTCATGGGCAAGCGTGGCCAGCACGTGCTCACCGCGGGGCGCGACGAGGAGCCGATCAGCAGGGGTGTCTACGACGCCTACACGCGGCTCAACCTGCGGTACTCGCAGATGGCCCCGGTCACGACCTGGGACGAGCGCAACACGGGGTCCAACCTGCCCGCTCAGGTCGAGATCTACGCCGACACCGTGCCCGGGCACGAGACCACCTACAAGTTCCTCTTCATGGCCAAGGGCGGGGGCAGCGCCAACAAGTCCTACCTGTTCCAGGAGACCAAGGCGATCCTCAACCCCGACGCCATGATGC
Organism: Fodinibacter luteus; assembly: GCF_039541575.1. Taxonomy (NCBI): domain Bacteria; kingdom Bacillati; phylum Actinomycetota; class Actinomycetes; order Micrococcales; family Intrasporangiaceae; genus Fodinibacter (ex Wang et al. 2009); species Fodinibacter luteus. Next base: position 30,349 of record NZ_BAABGM010000014.1, read on the forward strand.
GCTTCCTCGACGAGAAGCTGCGTGGCCTCGGCACCGCCGCCTGCCCGCCCTACCACCTCGCCATCGTGATCGGCGGCACGAGTGCCGAGTTCGCCCTCAAGACAGCCAAGTACGCGAGCGCGAAGTACCTCGACCAGCTGCCCAAGGCAGGTGACGCGGCCACGGGCCACGGCTTCCGCGACACCGAGCTCGAGGAGAAGGTCCTCGAGCTGACCCGGCAGTTCGGCATCGGCGCGCAGTTCGGCGGCAAGTACTTCTGCCACGACGTGCGGGTCGTGCGCCTGCCCCGTCACGGTGCCTCGCTGCCCGTCGCGATCGCGGTGTCGTGCTCCGCCGACCGCCAGGTGCTCGGCAAGGTCACCCCGGAGGGCGTGTTCATCGAGCAGCTCGAGACCGACCCCGCGCGCTTCCTGCCCGACGAGACCCACACCGGGTTCGGCGCCGGGCAGGCGGATGCCGTGGGCGCGTCGTCGACCGGTCAGGGCGCGGTCGTCCACATCGACCTCAACCGCCCGATGGCCGAGATCCTCGCCGAGCTCTCGAAGCACCCCGTCAAGACCCGGCTCTCGCTCACCGGCCCGCTCGTCGTCGCCCGCGACATCGCGCACGCGAAGATCAAGGAGCGGCTCGATGCCGGCGAGGAGATGCCGGCCTACCTGCGCGACCACCCGGTCTACTACGCCGGTCCGGCCAAGACACCCGAGGGGATGCCGTCCGGCTCGTTCGGGCCGACCACCGCCGGTCGGATGGACTCCTACGTCGACCAGTTCCAGGCGGCCGGCGGCTCGATGGTCATGCTCGCCAAGGGCAACCGCAGCCAGCAGGTCACCGACGCGTGCCGGACGCACGGCGGCTTCTACCTCGGCTCGATCGGCGGTCCGGCGGCCCGGCTCGCCCAGGACTGCATCCGCAGCGTCGAGGTGCTCGAGTACCCCGAGCTCGGCATGGAGGCGATCTGGAAGATCGAGGTCGAGGACTTCCCGGCGTTCATCGTCGTCGACGACAAGGGCAACGACTTCTTCGCCTCGGTCACCACGCCGGTCGCGCTCACGATCGAGAAGCGCGCCGGCCTGCGCTGACCGTCACCGGCGGCGGTGGGCGACCATCACCAGCTGGAGGAAGCCGGTCTCCCCGGGCAGGCACCAGGCGGTGCCCACGAGCCCGGCCCGGCCCGCGAGCTCGGTGAGCCCTGCCCGGGTGTAGGCCCGCATCCACCGTCGGTGTTCGGTCCCCGGGCGCGGATGCCGGTCACGCGCCGCCCGCTGGTAGCGTCCCGTGCGTGATCGAGCGGCACCGCACGCAGCCGGGGACGCGCCCGACGACGCCCGAGCAGGCGTGGCGCGTGCTCGCGGCCGGCAACGCGCGCTTCATGGCCGACGAGCGGGCCCACCCGCACCAGGACGTCCACGTACGGCACCGGATCGCGCTCAAGCAGAACCCCTTCGCCATCTTCTTCGGGTGCGCCGACTCGCGCGTGGCGGCGGAGATCATCTTCGACCAGGGGCTCGGTGACCTGTTCGTCGTGCGCACGGCCGGCCACGTCCTGGACCCGAGCGTGCTCGGGTCGCTCGAGTTCGGCGTCGCCGTGCTGGGCTGCCCGCTCATCGTCGTGCTCGGCCACGACTCGTGCGGCGCGGTCAAGGCCGCGAGCGAGGCGGTGACGACCGGCGAGGTGCCCGGTGGCTACCTGCGCGACATCGTCGAGCGGGTCACCCCGAGTGTCCTGGCCGCCTCGCGCGGCGGGCACACCCCGACGATCGAGGAGATCGAGCGCGAGCACGTCGAGCGCACGTGTGAGCTCATCGCCGAACGCTCCACCCTCATCGCCGACCGGCTGCGCGGCGGGACGCTCGGCATCGTCGGGGCGGAGTACGACCTGGCGCACGGCGAGGCCCGCGTCGTCGAGGTGGTCGGCGAGGTCGGCGTCGAGCCGCGAGCCGGCGGCTGAGCAGGTGGGCGTGAACGGGTGGGCGTGAGCAGGTGGGCGTGAGCCGGCTCGAGGGCCTCGCGGTCCATCCCGTCAAGAGCACCGCGGTCCGGCACGTGCTGCACGCCGACGTCGAGCCCTGGGGGCTGCGCGACGACCGCCGGTGGATTGTCGTCGGAGCCGACGGCGAGTGCCTCACCGCGCGCGAGTGCCCGGCCCTCCTCGGCGTTCGCGCCGACACCCCGACGACCGACCCCGGCCTCGCCGCTGCGCTGCGGCTCACCGCTCCGGGCCGGCCCGCGCTCGACGTCGAGGTGCCGCACGGCGACCCGGTGCCCGTCAGCGTGCACGGCCGGGGGCTGGAGGCGGTCGCCGCACCCGCCCGCGCGGGGGCGTGGCTCGCCGACGCCATCGGCCGCGACGGCGTGCGCCTCGTCCACGTCCACCGCCCGCGACCCCTCAACCCGGCGCACGCCCGGCCCGGCGAGGCCACGGCCTTCGCCGACGGCTACCCGGTGACGCTCGCGTCCGCGGCATCCGTGCGCCGGCTCGACGCCTGGGTCGCCGAGACCGCCCTCGACCGCGGGGAGGGTCAGCCCGGCCCGCTCGCGGTCGAGCGCTTCCGCCCCAACCTCGTCGTCGACGGAGAACTCGAACCGTTCGAGGAGGACACCTGGGTGCGCGTGCACGTCGGCGCGGTGTCGTTCCGGGTCGTCAAGCAGGTCGACCGGTGCGTGCTCACGACGATCGACCCGGCGACGCTCGAGCGGGGCCCCGAGCCGATCCGCACCCTCGCCCGGCACCGGCGCCGCGACGGTGCGACGTGGTTCGCGCTCCAGCTCGTGCCCGAGGTCCGCGGGGTGGTCCGGGTCGGCGACGAGGTCGCGGCCGAGCGGTAGCGTGAGCGTCATGGAGACCTTCGACCGCACCTTCCCCGACGGTTTCCTCTGGGGCGCGGCCACGGCCAGCTACCAGATCGAGGGGGCGACGACGGAGGACGGTCGCGGGCGGTCCATCTGGGACACCTTCTCCGCGGTCCCCGGCAAGGTCGCCGGCGGGGACACCGGCGAGGTCGCCTGCGACCACTACCACCGGGTCCCCGAGGACGTCGCCCTCATGCGCGACCTCGGGCTGGACGCCTACCGGTTCTCGATCGCGTGGCCGCGGATCCTCCCCGACGGCACCGGCACCCCCAACCCCGCGGGCCTGGCGTTCTACGACCGGCTCGTCGACGAGCTGCGCGGGGCCGGCATCCGCCCCGTCGTCACCCTCTACCACTGGGACCTGCCGCAGGCCCTGGACGACCGCGGCGGCTGGCTGTCGCGCGACGTCGCCGGGTGGTTCACCGACTACGCCGCGGTCGTCGTCGACGCCCTCGGCGACCGGGTCACCCACTGGACCACGCTCAACGAGCCGTGGTGCTCCTCGGTGCTCAGCTACAGCATCGGCGCGCACGCACCCGGGCACGAGGACCCCCTCGAGGGGCTCGTCGCCGCCCACCACCTCATGCTCGCCCACGGCACCGCGGTCCCGGTCATCCGCGATCGGTGCGCCGGGGCGGAGGTCTCGATCACCCTCAACCCGACCCAGGTCTGGGGCCCCGACGACGGCGACGAGCTCGACGCCGATGCCGTGCGCCGCGCCGACAACGTGTTCAACGGCCTGTTCTTCGGCCCGATCTTCCACGGTGCCTATCCCGACGGCATGCTCGACGACACCGCCCACCTCACCGACCACGCGTTCATCCGCGACGGCGACCTCGCCACCATCTCGGCACCGCTCGACACCCTCGGTGTCAACAACTACTTTCCCACCCGGGTGCGTGCCGCCCGCGACGGCGAGGACGGCCGCAACCCGATGCCGGGCTGCGACGGCGTCGTCGAGACCGCGCCCCGCCCGCCGCTCACCGCGATGGGCTGGGAGCAGTCACCCGAGAGCCACCGGCTCATCCTCGAGCGCTCGGCCCGCGAGAGCGGGCTGCCCCTCTACATCACCGAGAACGGCTCGGCATGGGACGACACCGTCTCCGACGACGGCCGGGTCCACGACCCCGAGCGGGTGGCCTACCTGCACGACCACCTCGGCGCGGTCGCCGACGCCATCGACCACGGGGTCGACGTGCGTGGCTACTTCGCGTGGTCGCTCCTCGACAACTTCGAGTGGGCCTACGGCTACGGCAAGCGCTTCGGCATCGTGCACGTCGACTACGACACCCAGGTGCGCACCGTCAAGGACTCCGGGCTCGAGTACGCCCGGATCATCGCCGCCCACCGCGCCGGCCGGGCCCCCGAGCCCGCCGCCAGGTCCTGACCGCACCCCGGGAGGATGCCGTGACACCCGCCGCACGCGTCGTGGTCGTGGGCGGCGGCATCGTCGGCCTCGCCGTCGCCGACCGGGTGCTGCGCGACCGCCCCTCCACGCAGGTCACGGTGCTCGAGAAGGAGCAGGACTGGGCCCGGCACCAGACCGGGCGCAACAGCGGGGTCGTGCACTCGGGGCTGTACTACCCGCCAGGCAGCCTCAAGGCGGCCTGGTGCCGGGCCGGCGCCACGTCGCTGCTGCGCCTGGCCGGTGAGGAGAGCATCCCGCACGCGGTCACCGGCAAGCTCGTCGTCGCGACCCACGCGGGCGAGCTCGACCGGCTCGCCGCGCTCGAGGAGCGCGGCCGGGCCAACGGCCTCGCCGTCACGAGGCTCACGGCGGCCCAGGCCCGCGAGCACGAGCCGCACATCGCCGCCGTCGGGGCCCTGCACGTCGCGGAGACCGGCGTCGTCGACTACCGGGCGGTGTGCGCCGTGCTCGTGCGGCGCCTGCGCGAGGCCGGGGCGCACCTGCGCCCCGGCACCGAGGTCGTCGGCGGCCGCGACACGAGCCGGGAGGTCGTCCTCGACACGACGCGGGGCGAGGTCACCGCCGACGTCGCGGTCGTGTGCGCCGGCCTCCACGCCGACCGGGTCGCCCGGCTCCTCGGCCACCGCCCGTCGGTGCGAATCGTCCCGTTCCGGGGGGAGTACCGCTCCCTCACCGAGCGGGCCGCGCCGCTCGTGCGCGGGCTCGTCTACCCGGTGCCCGACCCCGCGCTGCCGTTCCTCGGGGTCCACCTGACCCGTGGCGTCGACGGGCACGTCCACGCCGGGCCGAACGCCGTGCTGGCGCTCGCGCGAGAGGGGTACACGTGGGGCGACGTCAGCGCCGCCGACCTCGCCGGCACCCTCGGGTATGCCGGGTTCTGGCGGCTGGCCCGGCGGCACCACCGCAGCGGCGCGGCCGAGCTGGCGCGCTCGCTGTCCGCGCGACGCTTCACCGAGAGCGTGCGCCGTCTGCTCCCCGAGCTCGGCGACGACGACCTCGTCGACGCCCCGGCCGGGGTGCGCGCCCAGGCGGTGCGGCCCGACGGCACCCTCGTCGACGACTTCCTCGTCGAGCGGCACGGCCGGGTCGTCCACCTCCTCAACGCGCCGTCACCCGCCGCGACGGCATCCCTCGAGATCGCCCGGCACGTCGTGTCCCAGCTCTGACCCCGGACCCGCCGGCGGCAGCGGTCAGAGCGAGAGGCGCTCGCGCACGACCCCCGCGAGGCGAGCCGCGACGGCATCCGCCTGCTCCTGGGTCTGGGCCTCGACCATGACCCGGACGAGCGGCTCGGTCCCGGACTTGCGCAGCAGGACGCGGCCGGAGCCGTCGAGGGCCGCCGCCTCGGCGCGCAGGGCGGACTGGAGCCCTTCGTCGCTCTCGACGCGGTTCTTGTCGACCCCGCGCACGTTGACGAGCACCTGCGGCAGGCGGGTCATGACGGCCCCGAGATCGGCGATGCTGCGCCCGGTCGCCGCGACCCGGGCGGCGAGCATGAGGCCGGTGAGCACGCCGTCGCCGGTCGTGCCGTGGTCGAGCATGATGACGTGGCCGGACTGCTCCCCGCCGAGGGAGTAGCCGCCGGCCCGCATCTCCTCGAGGACGTAGCGGTCGCCGACGGCGGTCTGCCGCACGTGGACGCCCTCGCGCTCCATGGCCTGGAGCAGTCCGAGGTTGCTCATGACCGTCGCGACGAGGGTGTCCTGGGCGAGCACGCCCCGTTCCTTCATCGCGACGGCGAGGATGCCCATGATCTGGTCGCCGTCGACCTCGGTGCCGGTGGCGTCGACGGCGAGGCAGCGGTCGGCGTCGCCGTCGTGGGCGATGCCGAGGTCGGCGCCGCGCGCGACGACGGTCGCCTTGAGCGGGTCGAGGTGCGTCGAGCCGTAGCCGTCGTTGATGTTGAGCCCGTCGGGGGCCGTGCCGATCTCGACCACCTCCGCACCGGCGAGTCGGAAGACCTCGGGCGACACCATGCTCGCGGCCCCGTGGGCCGCGTCGATGACGACCTTGAGGCCGTCGAGCTGGTTCGGCAGCACGCGCAGGAGGTGCGCGATGTAGCGGGTGTGGCCCTCCTGCATCGACACGATGCGGCCGACGTCGGCCCCGATCGGGCGGGCCCACCGCTGGCCCATCGCGGCCTCGATGCGGTCCTCGACCTCGTCGGGCAGCTTGTGCCCCCCTCGGGCGAAGAACTTGATGCCGTTGTCGGGCATCGCGTTGTGCGACGCGGAGAGCATGACGCCGAAGTCGGCGCCGATGTCGGCCGTGAGGTAGGCGACCGCCGGGGTCGGCAGGACCCCCGCGTCGTAGACGTCGACGCCCGCGGACGCGAGCCCGGCGACGACCGCGGCCGCGAGGAACTCGCCGGAGGCGCGCGGGTCGCGCCCGACGACGGCCTTGGGTCGGTGCCCCGGGTCCGCCCCGGCCTGGCCGAGCACGCGGGCGGCGGCCACGGAGACCGCGAGGGCCGTCTCGGCCGTGATGACCGGCCCGTTGGCGAGGCCGCGGACACCGTCGGTGCCGAAGAGTCGGGACATGGAGTGCCTTTCGGAGCGATGCGGAGTCAACCTACTCCCGGACGCGCCGAAGGCGGCACCGGTTCGGGTGCCGCCTTCGGAGCGGGCACGGCATCGGGGATGCCGTGGGGCCGGGTCAGCGCTTGCTGTACTGGGGCGCCTTGCGGGCCTTCTTCAGGCCGGCCTTCTTGCGCTCCGGCACGCGGGCGTCGCGCGAGAGGAAGCCGGCCTTCTTCAGCGCCGGGCGGTTGAGCTCGGGGTCGACGCCGTTGAGGGAGCGGGCCACGCCGAGGCGCACCGCGCCGGCCTGGCCGGAGGGGCCGCCGCCGTGGACGCGCACGAGCACGTCGTAGGCGCCGTCGAGCTCGAGCACCTTGAGGGGCTCGTTGACGATCTGCTGGTGCACCTTGTTCGGGAAGTAGTTCTCGAGGGTGCGGCCGTTGATCTTCCACTCGCCGGTGCCGGGCACGATGCGCACGCGGGCGACGGCCTGCTTGCGGCGGCCGGTGGCGGCGCCGGGCGCGGAGGCGCTCGGGCGGGCGACCGGCTCGCCGCCGACGACGGAGGCGTCGGACTCGGAGGTGTACTCGCTGACCGGGGCGTCGTTGACGTCGGTCCCCGCGGTCTCGTCGATCTGGGCGTTCTCGGACATCACTGGGCCACCTGGCTGATCTCGAAGGGCTTGGGCTGCTGCGCGGCGTGGGGGTGCTCGGCGCCGCGGTAGACCTTGAGCTTGCTCAGCTGCTCGCGGCCGAGGGTGTTCTTGGGGAGCATGCCGCGCACGGCCTTCTCCACGGCCTTCTCCGGGTTCTTGGCGAGCAGCTCGGTGTACGAGGTGCTCTTGAGGCCGCCCGGGAACCCGGAGTGGTGGTAGGCCTTCTTCTGCTCGAGCTTGGCGCCGGTGAGGGCCACCTTCTCGGCGTTGATGATGATGACGAAGTCACCGGTGTCGACGTGGGGCGCGAAGGTCGGCTTGTGCTTGCCGCGCAGGAGGATCGCGGTCTGGCTCGCGAGGCGGCCGAGCACGACGTCGGTGGCGTCGATGACGTGCCACTGGCGCGTGATCTCGCCCGGCTTCGGGGTGTAGGTACGCATCAGGTGTCCTGGGTCGTCGGGGTCATGGTCGAAGGGGTATGCCGCGTGCTCCCGGAAGGGACCGACGGCCCCTGTCGAGGGCGCACGGCACAACAGTCGACCAGTCTACGAGCGCCGGCGTCGCGCCCCAAATCAGGTGGTGCCACCCCCTCGATGCACTCTGACCTGCGAGGACATCCGTGCACACTCTCTCTGCACGTCTCTTGTGCAAAGCATGTGTGCACAGGTATTGTGCACACATGGCCACCTCAACGCCCGCCTCCCTCGACGAGACCTCCGGCGACCTCACCGGCATCCGCCTCGACGCGACGAGCCTGCGCGTCCTCGCCCACCCGCTGCGCTCGCGCCTGCTCTCCCAGCTGCGGATCGGCGGCCCGGCGACGGCCACCGACCTCGCGGCGCAGCTCGGCACCAACTCGGGCGCCACGTCCTACCACCTGCGCCGGCTCGAGTCGGTGGGCCTCGTGGCCGACACCGGGGCGGGCGAGGGCAAGCGGCGACTGTGGCGCGCCGCCACCGACTTCCACTCCTACTACCCGAGCGACTTCGAGGGCGACGAGGACTCCGAGACCGCGCTGAACTGGCTGGCCCGCGACTACGTGCGGCACTTCTCCGAGCAGGCCGAACGCTGGGTCGACGCCTCGCCCGCGTGGCCCGCCCCCTGGCAGGACGCCTGCGGCAGCAGCGACGAGATGGTGCTCGTCACCGCCGAGCAGCTCAGCGCGATGCGCGACGAGATCGGCGAGGTCGTGCAGCGCTACCGGCGCGTCGGCCAGGGCAACCCCGAGGCCAAGCGGATCGCCGTCTACCTCTTCGCGTACGCCCTCGACCTCGACAAGGCGCCGGGCCGATGAGCCACGGCCACCTCACCCCCCGCGAGGCCGAGCGCCGTCTCTACCTCCTCACGGTGACCCGCTGGTTCCCCGTGGGCCTCGTCGTCGGCATCTTCGTCCTCGTCCAGACCGGGCGCGGCCTGTCCATCGCGCAGGCTGCCACGGTCGGCGGCATCATGGGCATCGCGTGCTTCCTCCTCGAGCTGCCGACGAGCGGCTTCGCGGATGCCGTGGGCCGGCGCCCCGTCTACCTCGCCGCGGCCGTCGTCAACGTCATCGCCGCCCTTGCCTACGCCCTGGCGCAGGACTTCTGGGCGTTCGTCGTCGCGGGAGCCCTCATGGGGGCCTTCCGGGCGCTCGACTCCGGGCCGCTCGAGGCGTGGTTCGTCGACACGGTGCACGTCAGCGAGCCCGGGGCCGACGTCGACCGGCAGCTGTCGCGGGAAGGCACGCTGGTCGGCGGCGCCATCGCCCTGGGTGCCGTGCTCTCCGGCGGGCTCATCTGGTGGGACCCCGTGCGCACCGTCGCCGGATTCGAGGGGGTGTCGGCCCTCGACGCCGCCGTCTGGGTCTCGGTCGCGCTCACCGTCGTGCACCTCGTCGCGGCCGCCGTCCTCATGCACGAACCCCGCCTCCCCGCCGCGGAAGGGCGGACCCGGCTCGCCCACGCCCTCACCGAGTCCCGGCAGACCCCGGCCGTCATCCACAGCGGGCTGCGCCTGCTCGGCACGAACCGGGTCCTGCTCGCCCTCGTCGTCGCCGAGGTGTTCTGGTCGATCGGCATGATCACCTTCGAGTCCCTCATGCCGTTGCGCCTCGAGGAGATGCTCGGCTCGTCCCAGCAGGCCGGTGCGCTGGTCGGCCCCGTGTCGGCCGCGGGCTGGGGCCTGTTCGCCGCCGGCTCGTGGCTCGCCGGCGTGAGCTCGGCGCGCCTGGGGGTGGCCCGGGCAGCGATGCTCGGTCGCACCCTCAACGCGATCGGAGCCGTCGTCATGGGCCTCGTCGCCGGGCCGGTCGCGCTCGTCGTCGCGTACCTGTTCACCTACTCGATGCACGGCATGAACGGCCCGCCGCACGCCGCGCTGCTCCACCGCGAGGCCGACGCCTCGAACCGCTCCACCGTGCTCTCGATCGACTCGATGATGGCGTTCCTCGCCTTCGCCGTCGCCGCCCCCCTCGTCGGCACCCTCGCCGACCGGGCGAGCATCGCGGCGGCCATGGTCACCGCCGGTGCGATCAGCGTCCTCGGCGCCGTCTTCTACCTCCCCGCACGCCGCGCGGAGCGGAGTCGCGCCCTCGCCCCCGTCGAGAGTGGCACGCTGACGGGGTGAAGCACTTCCTCCTCGGCGTCGGCACGACGCTGGCTGTCCTCGCCCTCGCGGTCCTCGCCCTCCTCCTCACGCTCGGCAGCGGCGGCGGTGACGCGCCCGCGGTCCCCACGCCCACGGCATCCGGCAGCGCGTCGGCCCCCACCCCCCAGGCCCCCGCCGACCTCGCTCCGGAGGAGACCTGGCTCGGCTCGGTCGACCTGCGCAGCGCGGACGTCGTGTCGCCCGACGGCGAGCTCGCCGACGTCGTGGCCACGGGCAGCGGGGTCCGCTTCTCCCCCGAGGGGTTGCGTGCCGAGCGCCTCGACATCGACGCGACGATCCCCTACGCGACGGTTGCGTCGCAGGTGGGCACGGACGTGCGCATCTACGACGCCGGCGGCGGGCTCGCCGGCATCGAGCGCGAGGTGACGGTGCTCGGGCGCGACGTCACCGTGAGCGCGACCGGAACCGTCGAGGCCGACGGCGGACAGCTGCTCATCGAGCCGGAGACCGTCGACCTCGGTGGACCGGCCTTCCTCGACGCCGCCGCGAGCGCGCTCGCCCGCAGCCTCGTGACGATCCGCGAGGACGTCCCCGGAGTTCCGGAGGGCATGGCCCTCACCGACGTCGAGGTGACGGATGCCGGGTTCGCCGCCTCGCTGGCCGGCGCCGACGTGACGATCGCGCGCTGACCGGCATCCGTCGCCTCGGCCTCAGCCGATGTCGCCGACGACCTCCACGCCGGTTGCCTGCACGACCCGGCCGAGCTCGTCATAGGCGACGACGGCGATCTGCCCGGCGCCCGCGATCCGTCCGGCGTCCTTGGCCTGCTTCTTCGTCAGCCGCAGGACCTCGTCGTCCTCGAGCTTCGGGTACTGCGAGGCCAGAGCCGCTGGCAGCCCCGCCGGGTCGAGCGACAGCGGGATCGAGGACCCGCCGACGGTCTCGGCATCCAGCTCCAGTGAGCCCGCCGGGCCCCAGTGCAGCCGGTAGGCCCAGCTGCCCCTGTCGTCGGGAAGGTTCCACGAGATGACCTCGGGCGTCAGCCAGGAGGCGCGCGCCGCGGAGAGGTCGGGCCCGAAGTCCGGCGCGAAGAAGTCGACGCTGATCGCACCCGAGGAGTTCTGGTACGAGATCGTCGTGGCGAGGCCCTCGGGAACGGTGAACTCCACCGGCCCCGCGGAACCGACCGAGACCGCGTACGTCCCTGCTGGGATGTCGATCGTGCTGAACGAGTACGTCCCGTCACGGTCCGGGTCCTGCAGCCATGACCGCAAGCAGCCGGCGTCACCGTCCGCCGGGCAGCCCAGCTCGGACTGGAAGTCACCGGTCGCGACGAGGATCGGGTCGAGCTCGGTGTTCGTCACCCACTTCGTGCGGTAGTCGAAGTAGAACTTCACGTCGCCACCGTCGGTCGAGTACGGGATGTCCGACCCGTTGCGGTTGCCTCCGGCTCCGTAGTTCTCGTCCCACGACCTGTTGATCGCGGCCTTGAACGCGTACTGCCCGGGGTCAGGGTCGAAGGTGCCCTCCCAGACCTGGTCGGCCCGAAGGGTCAGCTGGACCAGGTCGCACGCCGGGTCCCAGTCGCCGGCATTGGAGCCCCCCGTGCAGCCGATCTCGCTGCCGTGGCTGCCCGGCACCGAGACGGCGTCCGGCTGGGTGATCGGCCCGAGCACGATGCCGGGGTCGGCGGGGGGCTGCGGCTGGCCGACGACGGCGCTCGTCGAGACGACGCCGAGGTCGCCGTCGTGGTCGCGCGCGATGGCGCGGTACTCCACCGGGGTCCCCTGGGCCAGGCGGCGGACGTCGTGGAAGACCCGGTACGGGGCGTTGTCGTCAGTGCCCAGCACCTGCCAGTCGGTCGTGCCGACCGGGCGCCAGGCGAACGTCACCTGGCTGAAGTCGCCGCCGGGAACCGTCACGCCGACCTCCGCGCGACCGGTCACGATCCCGGCGGTGCCGGGGGCGGTGAACACCGGTGCCGGAGCATCGTTGTCGGCACGCAGCGTGGAGTTGGCCCGGTACACGACGGCGGAACGGGGCGGCACGGTGACGGTGACCCGGCCCTCGGTGTCGGTCTTGAGTCGCTGCTTGGCCACGGATGCCGGCCAGACACCCTTGAGCATGGCGTTCTGGGGCTGGTAGGTGTCGAAGGTCGCCGTCTTCGTGGCATCGGCGTTGTTGACGGCGACGACGTACTCGACCTGCTCGTCGGCGTCCATCCGGCTGAAGGCGAAGATGCCCGCGTCGCTCGAGGCGTAGCGGTGCACCTGGGCTCCGTCGGCCAGCGCCGGGTGCTCCTCACGCAGCTCGGCCAGCCCGGCGATGTGCCGGTAGAGCGGGTGCGCGGCATCGAAGTTCGCGTCGGCCGTCGTTGCGTCGGTGCCGATGAGGTCGTAGCTGTCGTTGTGCAGCGCGACCTGGCTCTCGAACATGTCCTCGCGGGCGCGCTGGTCGCCGATACCGCCCGGGACATCCGGAGGGGCGGAGAACCCCTGTTCGTCGCCGTAGTAGACCACCGGCTGCCCACGGGTGAGGTACATGAGCGAGTGCGCGAGCTCGTCGCGCTGGAGGAGCTGGGTGTCGGTCCAGCCCGTGCCCTGCCGCAGGAAGCTCCCGACCCGGCCCATGTCGTGGTTGCCGAGGAAGGTGGGCAGGGAGTACGCGTTGGAGTCGGCGTCGGTGAAGTAGTCGTCGAGCGCGTAGAAGTCGCGCAGCTCGCTCGTCGGCTTGCCCTTGGCGAAGTTGACCCCGCTGCCCTGGAACCCGAAGTCGACGGTGGCCTGGAGGCGCCCCTCGGTCGTGTACTGCGACATGAAGCGCGGGTCGGCGTCGTAGACCTCACCGAACATGAAGAAGTCGTCGTTGCCCACGGAGGCCGCGTACCCCTGCAGGGCCGGGCCGAACTGCTTCCAGAAGTCCATGTTGACGTGCTTGACGGTGTCGATGCGGAACCCGTCGACGCCGGCGTCCTCGACCCAGGTCTCGTAGATGTCGATCATGCCCTCGACCACCTGCGGCCGCTCGGTCCACAGGTCGTCGAGCGCGGAGCGCTTGCCGGACGGGAAGTCGCCGTACTCGCTGTTCTCGCCGGAGAACGTGGACGTCCCGCGGTTGTGGTACATCGTCGGGTCGTTGAGCCAACCCGGCACCTTGACCTTGTCATCGCCCGGGTCCCGGAAGGTCGGCTCATAGGGGAAGGTCACCTCGGGATCCACGTCGGGGAAGGGGTCCCCGATGAAGGTGAAGTCCCGGTCGTCGAACTCGTCGCCCTCGGCGTCCTTGTACGGGGCCTCGGCCTTGGTCTTGTACGGCACCTGCCCGTTCGCGTCGTAGGCCGAGTCCGGGTAGTCGAGCACGTCGGCCGTGTGGTTGGTGATGATGTCGAAGAAGACCTTCATCCCGCGGTCGTGGGCGAGGTCGATGAGGGTCTTGAGCTCGTCGTTCGTGCCGAGGTGCGGGTCGATCTGCGTGAAGTCCGTGATCCAGTAGCCGTGGTACCCGGCCGACTCGTTCCCCGGCTCGCCCTGGACGGGCTTGTTCTTGAAGGACGGCGTCATCCAGATCGCCGTCGTCCCGAGGTCCTCGATGTAGTCGAGCCGGTCGATGATCCCCTGCAGGTCGCCACCGTGGTAGAACCCCTGGCTCGTCGGGTCGAAGCCATGCTCGAGCCTGGTCCCGGCGATCCCTGCCGTGTCGTTCGTCGCGTCGCCGTTCTCGAACCGGTCGGCCATGACGAAGTAGAAGTTCTCCCGGGTGAGGTCCTTGCGCAGGCTGTCGGTGGCCAGGGCGCGGTCGGCGCCGGTGAGCCCCCCGGCCGGCTCGGCTGGGCCGACTGCGACCCGGTGCGTCTCGTGGTCGTACGTGAAGCGCAGCTCGCTCGTCTGCTCGATCGCGAGCGGGATGTTGCCGCCGAGGCCGAAGGTGGCGTCGCCGTAGCTCTCGGTCCACGAGCCGTCGAGGCGCACCTTGTACTCGTACGAGCCCTTCGGGACGGTGAAGGTCCCGGCGAACAGGCTGGTCGAGCCGGCCACCGGGAGGAGGTCGGTGGCCTGGCAGGTCTCCGACCAGTCCGCCGTGCACCCGAGCTCGTCCATGAGGGAACCCATGAGCGTCACCCGCTCGGGCACGTCGGTGTGGTCGGCCGCCGCGGGTGCGGCGGTGACCACCGCGGGGGCCAGGGCCAGGGCGGCCCCCGCTGCGACGGCATACAGGCGGCGTGGTCCGGGCATCGGCGCTCCTCCGGGCTCACCGCGCGACCCCCGTGGCGCGCGGACGGTTCTACCGCGCAGGACGCTAGCGGCGCCACCGCGTCACAGGGGCGCCCGGAACCGAGAACTTGAGAAACCTTTACCCTTCGGAGCCGGAGGCCACCGCCCGGGCGCTCTCGGGGAGCACCGCCTCGAGGGCGTCGGCACCGCCGGCCGCGCCGGACGCCGCACGGACGCGAGCCCCGAGCCGTGCCGCGGCCGCCCGGTGCGGGCCGTCGGCGAGGAGGCCACGCACCGTCGCACCGATCTCGTCGGCGGAGGCCGTGCGCCCCAGCAGCCGCCCGGCCCCGGCCCGTTCGAGGCTGCGACCGACCATCCGGTGGTCCGCCCTCGGGTCCAGCGGCAGGACGGCGACGGGCACGTCGTGGGCGAGCGCCGCCATCGTCGTGCCGTGCCCACCGTGGCCGAGCAGGGCCGTGACCCGCGGGAAGAGCTCGTCGTGCGGGACGAACCGGTGCACCTCGACACCCGGCGGAACCCGCAGTGCGGAGGGGTCGACGCGGGGGCCCGACGTGACGACGACGCGGGCGGCCAGCCCGGCGCACCCGTCGACGGCGGCCTGGAGGCGCTCGGTCATCCCGTCGTAGCCGAAGGTGCTCAGGCTGACGAGCACGGTCGGTTCCGCGTCGACCCGCGGGCGCCAGGGGACGATGGGGCCGACCTGGCGCGCGACTCCCCCGGGCCGGACCGTGTCGAGGTCGGGCAGCGTCGTCACGACCCGGACCGCGGCCTCGCGCAGGGCGCGTCCCGGGCGCAGTCCGGTGGCCCGCAGGAGCAGGCCGAGGGGGCCCCGCAGCGCCCCGTGGTAGTACTCGTCGTAGCAGTGCACGAGGACGGCGTAGCGCACCCCGCAGCCCCGCGCCGCCTCGAGTGCGCCGAGCATGAGCGCGTCGACGAGCACGAGGTCGGCCGGCCGCCGGGCGAGCTCGGCGAGCAGGTCGCGCCCCATCCCCCGGTCGCCGAAGGTCGCGAGCAGCTCTCGCGTCGTGTGCTCGTCCCCGGCGCGGAAGTCCCTGGCGTGCTCGGCGGGCACCGCGGCGAAGCCGGCCGCCTCGATGGCCGCGCGCTGCGCCGGGTGGCCGAGCACGCGGATGCCGTGCCCGCGCGCCGCGAGCTCGCGGGTGATGGCGAGCGCCGGGGGGACGTTCCCCCCGCCGTCCCACGTGACGACGACGACCTCGGCCATGACGGCTCCTTCGGTTCAGTGGGGGCCCGGGCCGCCTCGACCCGGGCGCTCGAGGACGGCGCGCACGAGTGCCTCCATGCGCGCGCGGGTGACCGGCACCGGCAGGCCGCGGTCTCGCCGGAGCAGCTTCCACGTGTAGACGTCGGTCGCGACGACGAGGAGGTCGACCGCCTCCTCCCGGCCGGCACCGGGCGGCAGGAGGGGCGCGAAGCACTCGGTGACCCAGCGCCGGTGCATGACCCGCCCGTTCGAGGTCACCCGGGTGGCGAAGGCCTCGGTGCCCTCCTGCGCGAGGAGCAGGAGCACGCCGTCGCCCCGGCGCTCGTAGTGCTCGACGACGACGCGCACGGCACCGGCGACGTCGCCCGGCTCCGAGCGCCGCTCGTCCTCGACGGCGGCCGTGGCTCGCTCGAGGGCCGCGTCGACGAGGCCCTCCCGGCTGCCGAAGTGGCGTAGCACGGTCTGCACGCTCACCCCGGCGTCGGCCGCGACATCGGCGAGGGAGATGTCCGACGACAGCCGCTGCTCGTGCAGCGACACGACCGCGTCGAGCACCCGTTCGCGGGTCTCCTGCACCGCCCGGGCCCGGGCCGTCATCCGGTACGTCCGGGTCGGGGCCACCGTCGGTGATTTCATGCCAACGGACGTTAACGGCAAATCGCTGTTCGCGTCAATGCCCGTTCACGCGAAATGATGCCCCGGGCGCGGCCGGGGTGCGCGCGCCGACAGGCAGTGAGCGCGGGCGCGGCGGTGACGGCACGGCATCCACGCTCGCGACCGCACGACACCGGCGCCCACTGCCTGTTCGTGGGCACGCCCCTAGGTCAGCGGACGCCCGCGAGCACGCCCACCGGCGCCCGCCTGCGTGCGTCAGAGCAGGCCGAGCTGGTGCAGCAGCGCGAGGTCGTTGCCGACGATCCACCGCTCGACGACCCGGCCCTCGTCGTCGAAGCGCCGGAAGGTCATCGCCTCCCACGACAGCACCTTGCCCGTCGGGGCCACCCCACGCATCGGGCCGAGGTGGGTGCCCGTGTAGTGGATCCGGGCCGCGACGAGGTCCCCCTCCGCGACGACGGCCTCGAGGTCGGACCGGAAGTCGGGCAGCGAGGCCCGGGTCTCGGCGAGCACCGCGCGGTGACCCGCGGCGTCGGGGGTGACGTGCGGGGGGAGGCCGTGGACGACCGCACCCGGCGCGTAGATCGCCAGGTACCCGTCGAGGTCACCTCGGTTGAGCGCCTCGACGGCGTCGTGCATGCGTTCCTTGTTGCGCTGCGGGTCCATGCCACGAGTCTCGCGCCCGGCGGGGGAGGCCGACAAGTGCGACGCGGTGTGACGTCAACGCGTCCGGTCGACGCGCCCCTCGACCCACACCGGCTCGTCGCTCTCGACGACCCGGCCGTCGGCCCGGAACACGAGGAAGCGGTCGAGTCCGCGCGCGAACCACCGGTCGTGGGTCACGGCGAGCACGGTGCCCTCGAAGGCGGCGAGCGCGTCCTCGAGCGCCTCGGCCGAGTGCAGGTCGAGGTTGTCGGTCGGCTCGTCGAGGAGCAGCAGGGTCGCGCCCGACAGCTCGAGGAGGAGGATCTGGAGCCGGGCCTGCTGCCCGCCCGAGAGCGAGTCGAAGACCTGCTCCGACGCCCGCGCCAAGCCGTAGCGGTCGAGCGCGCGGGCGGCCAGGTCACGCGGCATCCCCGCGCGGTGCTCGTCACCGCGGTGGAGGATCTCGAGCAGGGTCCGCCCGTGGAGCGCGGCGTGGTCGTGGGTCTGGGCGAACCACCCCGGCCGCACCCGCGAGCCGAGCACGACCCGGCCGGCGTGCTCGACGGGCGCGGGGCGGATGTCCCCGACCGGTTCGTGCTCCCGGTCGGGGTCGCTGCCGCCCGCGGCGAGCAGGCGCAGGAAGTGCGACTTGCCCGACCCGTTGCTGCCGAGCACGCCGACGCGCTCGCCGAACCAGATCTCCGCGTCGAACGGGCGCATGAGCTGGCCTCCGTCGACGCGCAGCTCGAGGCCGCTCGCGACGACGGCGCGCTTGGCGGTGCGCCCGCCGGTGAGCCGCATCGCGACCTTCTGGCGCAGCGGCACCGCCTCCGGGGGCCCGGCCTCCTCGAAGCGGCGCAGCCGGGTCTCGGCCGCCTGCAGGCGCGCGGCCATGTCGGAGTTGTACGCGGCCTTCTGCCGGTACATGACGACGAGCGCCTTGATCTTGGCGTGCTCCTCGTCCCAGCGCCGGCGCAGCTCCTCGAGGCGCGCGTTGCGGCCGGCACGCGCCTCGTCGTACGTCGAGAAGCGACCGGGGTGCACCCACACGGTGTTGCCGCCCCGGCTCGGCTCGAGCGTGGCGATCCGGGTCGCGACACGGTCGAGCAGCTCACGGTCGTGGCTGACGAAGAGCACCGTCTTCGGCGACTCGACGAGTCGCTCCTCGAGCCAGCGCTTGGCCGGCACGTCGAGGTAGTTGTCGGGCTCGTCGAGCACGAGCACCTCGTCCGGGCCGCGGAGCAGGGCCTCGAGGACGACCCGCTTCTGCTCGCCCCCCGACAGCGTCGACGCCCGGCGCCACTGGGCGCGCTCGAACGGCGTACCGAGGGCCGCGACCGTGCAGACGTCCCAGAGCGTCTCCCACTCGTAGCCGCCGACGTCGCCCCAGTCGGCGAGCGCCTGCGCGTAGTCGAGCTGGTCCTGCTCGGTGTCGTGCTCCATCATCGCGAGCTCGGTGCGGTCGATCTCGGCTGCGGCGCGGCGCACCGGTTCGGGCGCGACCGACACGAGGAGGTCGCGCACCGTCGTGTCGTCGCGCACCTGGGGGGCGCCACCCGCGGGTACGGTGGCGCCAGCCACCCGCGGGGGAACGATGAACTGGCGCATGACCCCGAGGCCGCCGCTGCGCGTCACGGCCCCGTCGGATGCCGTGAGGTCGCCCGCGAGGATGCGCAGCAGGGTCGTCTTGCCGGTGCCGTTGGGCCCGACGAGCGCGACCTTGGCCCCCTCCCCCACCCGGAAGGTGACGTCGCGCAGCAGCGGCCTGCCGTCGGGCAGCGAGAAGCACACGGTGTTGACGTCGAGGTGGCCCACGGGGCCCAGTGTCCCCGAGTCGGCCGGCGATCTCACCCGGGATTCCGACCCGCCCCGGGAGTCAGTGGAGCAGCGTCTTGAGCAGGATGAAGACGACCCCGAACATCCCGGCCACGACCGTGGACACCACGCGCTCGCGCGGCGAGAGCCGGCCGTCCCGCCCGACGGCCCATCCCGCCACGCAGAGGAGCACGGTGCTGCAGGTCAGGGCCGCGAGCACGGCCGTGACCAGCTCGGCGCCGAACACGCTCATGACGGCGAGCACGACGAGCGGGAGCGTCGACGCGGTGACCATCTCCCAGCCGTGGGTCAGCTGGTGGCGCACCGTCGTCCAGCTCGGGTGGTGCCCCTCGTGGATGCGCTCGGCCACGATGCGGGCGTACCGCTCGGCCCCCCAGTAGATCGTGAGGGTGACGAGCACGGCGATGATCACCTGGTAGGCCTTCTCGGCGTGCGAGGCCGACATGACCGCGGCGCTGACGATCACGCCGTAGATCCCGGAGGCCGTCGCCTCCTGGTTGTCCCGGGTCACGTGCACGGATCGGGGCACGCTCGGGGACCAGTCGGCATCCGGCGCCATCGCTCCACCTCTCCCGCGCCACGGGTCCCTCCCGCCGACGCTCGTCCCATGCTCCCCCACGACCCCCGTTGGACGGTAGACGTTCCACGGTCGTGGGGCGTCAGCCGGGCATCAGCCGCGTCGCGCGCGCCTCGTCCGCCCGCGCGGACAGCTCGGCGTCGGGCGGGTAGACGACCTCCTCGAGCGAGAGCCCGTGCGCCGGCATCACCCTGACGCGGGGGTCGCGCACGCCGGCCGCGAGGAGGTCGGCTGGGACGTCGCGGCCGAACCGGCCCAGCCCCACCGGCACGACGGCACCCACGAGGGCGCGCACCATGCTGTGGCAGAACGCGTCCGCGACGACCGTGCCCTCCACCGTGCCGTCAGGCGCCCGCGACCACTCGTGGGCCAGCAGGGTGCGCACGGTGGTCGCACCCTCGCGCCGCCGGCAGAAGGCGGCGAAGTCGTGCAGGCCGAGCAGCCGGCCGGCGGCGTCGGACATCGCCTCGACGTCGAGCGGCCCGCGGACGAGCGCGGTGTCGTGGCGCCGCAGCGGGTCGGCCCGCGTGGGGTCGTCGCACAGCCGGTAGAGGTAGCGGCGGCGCAGGGCCGAGAACCGTGCGTCGAAGCCCTCGGGGGCGCGGGACACCGCGCGGATGCCCACGTCGGGGGGCAGGATGCCGCGCAGCCGGGTCGCGGCGACCTCCTCGGCAGGGCGTTCCGAGCGGCCGCGCACCGCCTCCCACACCCGTGGGTCGACGTCGGCGTGGGCGACCTGGCCGCGGGCGTGCACCCCGGCATCCGTGCGGCCGGCGACGACCAGCCGCACGGGCTCGGGGCTGCGCAGGAGGGTGGTGAGCGCCGCGGAGAGCACGCCCTCGACAGTGCGCCGCTGGGGCTGGGCGGCCCATCCCGAGAACGCGGTCCCGTCGTAGCCGAGGTCGATGCGGATCCGCAGGGTCACCGCGTCAGCGTAGTGCCGGGTGGCGCCGCCTCTCGCCCGGGTCGGGTGCCCAGGTGGCTGCCCTGGCGACCGGGCGGGCACCCGACCCCGACGGGACGCGGAACGGCCCCCTCCCGCAGCGGGAGGGGGCCGTTCACGGCATACCGGCGCCAGAGGAGGCTCAGGCCTCGTCCTCGACCTGCTGCTTCTCGGCGCCACCGGCCGGCTCGAAGCCAGCGGCCTCGGCGGCCTCGGCGTCCTTGAACCAGAACTCGGCGTTGGTCTGGTCGAACCACTGCGAGCCCTCGACGTGGTACTTGCCGGAGTCGGCGTTGCCCTTGACGGTGTAGCCCTCGGGGGCGCTGCCGTCCTCGGGAGCGGCGACCGCACCGGCCGGGAGCTCGACCGCGGTCGTCTCCTCCCCGGTCGTCTCCTCCCCGGTGGTCTCCTCGGCGGCAACCTCCTCGGCGGCCTTGGTCTCAGCGGCGGCCTCCTTGGCCTCCTCCTGCTTGGCCTTGCGCTTGGCGGCGTCGTCCTTGGCGGAGCGCTTCGTGGCCGCCTCGGCCTCCTTGACGGTGGCCTTCCTCGCGACCGGCTCGCGGACGAGCTCGATGACCGCCATGGGGGCGTTGTCGCCCTTGCGGGCACCGATCTTCGTGATGCGGGTGTAGCCGCCGTTGCGCTCGGCCATGTCGGGCGCGATCTCGACGAACAGGCGGTGCACGACGCCCTTGTCGCGAACGACGGTCATGACGCGGCGGCGCGCGTGGAGGTCACCCCGCTTGGCGAAGGTGATGAGGCGCTCGGCGAGCGGGCGAAGGCGCTTGGCCTTGGCCTCGGTCGTCGTGATCGAGTCGTGCTCGAAGAGCGAGGTCGCGAGGTTCGCGAGGATGAGCCGCTCGTGAGCGGGACCGCCTCCGAGACGGGGACCCTTGGTGGGGGTGGGCATGGCTTTCTCCTTGGTTTACGTGCCGGGGTGGAGGCGAGACGTCAGAGCTGCTCGTCCTCGGCGTACGCCGCGTCGTCCTCGCCCTCGCCGAAGGTGAAGTCGTCGTAGCGGTCCGCGATGAGGCTGGGGTCGAAGCCGGGAGGGCTGTCCTTGAGCGCCAGGCCCATGCCGGCGAGCTTGGCCTTGACCTCGTCGATCGACTTCGCGCCGAAGTTGCGGATGTCGAGCAGGTCGGCCTCGCTGCGACCGACGAGCTCACCGACGGTGTGGATGCCCTCGCGCTTGAGGCAGTTGTAGGACCGGACCGTGAGGTCGAGGTCCTCGATCGGCAGCGCGAGGTCCGCGGCGAGCGCGGCATCCGTCGGCGACGGGCCCATGTCGATGCCCTCGGCCTCGACGTTGAGCTCGCGGGCCAGGCCGAAGAGCTCGACGAGCGTCTTGCCGGCGGAGGCGAGCGCGTCCCGCGGGGCCATCGAGTTCTTCGTCTCGACGTCGACGACGAGGCGGTCGAAGTCGGTGCGCTGCTCGACACGGGTGGCCTCGACCTTGTAGGTCACGGTGAGCACCGGGGAGTAGATGGAGTCGACCGGCATGCGGCCGATCTCCTGGTCGCCCGACTTGTTCTGCTGCGCCGAGACGTAGCCGCGACCGCGCTCGACGGTCAGCTCCATCTCGATGGTGCCCTTGTCGTTGAGGGTCGCGATGTGCAGGTCGCTGTTGTGGACCTCCACCCCGGCCGGCGGTGCGATGTCGGCTGCGGTGACCGCGCCGGCACCCTGCTTGCGCAGGTACATGACGACCGGCTCGTCGTGCTCGGAGGAGACGACGAGGCCCTTGACGTTGAGGATGATCTCGGTGACGTCCTCCTTGACCCCGGGGATCGTGGAGAACTCGTGGAGCACACCGTCGATGCGGATGCTCGTGACGGCCGCACCGGGGATGCTCGAGAGCAGGGTGCGGCGCAGGGAGTTGCCGAGCGTGTAGCCGAAGCCGGGCTCGAGGGGCTCGATGGCGAATCGGCTCCGGTTCTCGGAGACGACGTCCTCGGACAGGACCGGACGCTGTGCGATGAGCACGGTGGTTCTTCCTTCCCACGGGCGACCGCTATATGACGCCTCGTGATGCCGGGCTCAGGGCCCGGCCTCCGCCCCACCTCTGTCCGTGGCGCGGATCTCGCGACCGGATGCCGTCCGCCCCAGCGGGCGGACGGCATCCGGTTCGTACTAGTTCTTGGAGTAGTACTCGACGATGAGCTGCTCGGTGAGGACCGTGTCGATCTGGCCCCGTGTCGGCAGCTGGTGGATGAGGATCTGCAGGGTGCCCGGGACGACCTGCATCCAGGCCGGGATCGGGCGGTCACCGAAGGTCTCGCGGGCGAGCTGGATCGGGAAGCTCTCGACCGACTGCTTGCGGACGGTGATGATGTCGTACTGCTCGACCCGGTAGCTCGGGACGTCGACGCGCACGCCGTTGACCTCGAAGTGGCCGTGGGTCACGAGCTGGCGCGACTGGCGGCGCGTGCGGGCCAGGCCGGCGCGGTAGATGACGTTGTCGAGGCGGGACTCGAGGATGGTCAGGATGTTCTCACCGGTCTTGCCGGGGCGGTTGGCCGCCTCCTTGTAGTACCGGCGGAACTGCTTCTCCATGACGCCGTAGGTGAAGCGCGCCTTCTGCTTCTCCTGGAGCTGGGTGAGGTACTCCTTCTCCTGGATCCGGCGACGACCGTGCTGGCCGGGCGGGAAGGGACGCAGGTCGAAGTTCTTGTCGCCGCCGACGAGGTCGGTCTTGAGCCGGCGCGACTTCTTGGTGATGGGTCCGGTGTAACGGGCCATATCTCTCTACTTACCTTTCGCGAAGTCTTGGGACGCGCTCAGACGCGGCGGCGCTTGGGCGGGCGGACACCGTTGTGCGGGCTGGGGGTGACGTCCTGGATCGAGCCGACCTCGAGGCCGGCGGCGGTCAGGGAGCGGATGGCGGTCTCGCGACCGGAGCCCGGGCCCTTGACGAAGACGTCCACCTTGCGCATGCCGTGCTCCATGGCACGGCGCGCAGCGGCCTCGGCGGCGGTCTGCGCGGCATACGGCGTGGACTTGCGAGACCCCTTGAAGCCCACCTGGCCCGCGGAGGCCCAGGCGATGACGGCCCCGGTGGGGTCGGTGATCGAGATGATCGTGTTGTTGAACGTGCTCTTGATGTGGGCCTGGCCCACGGCGACGTTCTTCTTCTCCTTGCGGCGCACCTTCTTGGCGCCCGCGGTACGGCCCTTGGGAGGCATGTGTCTCTCCTACGGAGTTCTTCGAAGTCTGGAAGCGGCCGGCTCGCGAAGCGAGCCCGGATGACGGGGAGCGAAGCGACCGGGGTTACTTGCCGGCCTTCTTCTTGCCGGCGACGGTGCGCTTGGGGCCCTTGCGGGTGCGCGCGTTGGTCTTCGTGCGCTGACCGCGCACGGGCAGGCCACGACGGTGACGCAGGCCCTCGTACGACCCGATCTCCACCTTGCGGCGGATGTCCGACTGCACCTCGCGGCGCAGGTCACCCTCGACCTTGAGGTTGTCCTCGATCCAGTCGCGCAGCTTGACGAGCTCTTCGTCGCCGAGGTCCTTGACGCGGGTGTCCGGGCTGACGCCGGTCGCCGCGAGGGCCTTGCTCGCGCTGGTCCGACCGACTCCGAAGATGTAGGTCAGTGCGACCTCGACGCGCTTGTCGCGCGGGAGGTCCACTCCAACTAGACGTGCCATCTGTGGATGGTTTCCTTTTCTCGTGGTCCGGAGGTCTGGTGCAGCCACCGGTCCGGCCCATCCTGGTCCGGTCCCCGGCCTCCGGGCCGGGGGTGACGTCCCGCGCTCACCTGCTGTTCCAGGTGACCCGTCGGGGGTCGGGTGCTGCGTGCTTCTTCTCGTGGTGCGTGTGCTCGAAGCCCTGTGGACTCGTGCGGCCCCTCGCGGGGCGGTGCTGCCTTCCTGACTCGCGTCAGCCCTGGCGCTGCTTGTGGCGCAGGTTCTCGCAGATCACCATGACCCGCCCGTTGCGGCGGATCACCTTGCACTTGTCACAGATCTTCTTGACGCTCGGCTGAACCTTCATGTCGCCTTTGCTGTCTCGTCGATGCGTGTGTGTTAGCGGTAGCGGAAGACGATGCGGCCGCGGGTCAGGTCGTAGGGGCTGAGCTCCACCACCACGCGGTCCTCCGGGAGGATCCGGATGTAGTGCTGGCGCATCTTCCCGGAGATGTGCGCGAGGACCTTGTGACCGTTCGTGAGCTCAACCCGGAACATCGCGTTCGGGAGTGCCTCGACGATCGTGCCCTCGATCTCGATGACGCCGTCCTTCTTGGCCATACCCTCTCAATCCGCCGTTGGGCGACTCTTTCGTCGTGTCGATCCGCCCATGGAAATCGGCCCCGTGCTGCTCTTGCAGGGTTGCACCCATGCTCGAACGCACACGTGACCGACGTTCAATGCTACCGACTGGGCGCCCGAGCACGAAATCCGCGGCCCTCGGTCCCGCGCCACGAGGCCGGGTCGGGGTGGCACCGCCTCACGGGGCCGTGCCGCCACGGGCGAGGATGGCCCCATGAGCGTGCGCATCGCCGTCGTCGTCGACCCCGCCGACCCGTCGGGCGTCCCCGACCCGGATGCCGTGCGCGCGGCTCTCGGGGGCGACGTCGCCTCGTGGGTCCTGCCCCCGTCGTCCCCCGCGCTCACCGACCTGTCCGGGCTCGACGGGGTGTGGGTCTGCTCGGGGCCGGGCGGCCCGGACGGTGCGGCCGCGCTCGCAGCGGTGCGGTGGGCCCGCACCCACGGCGTGCCCGTGCTCGCCTCGGGCGCGGGGTTCGACACCGGGCTCGTCGAGGC
Source organism: Fodinibacter luteus (assembly GCF_039541575.1). Lineage (NCBI taxonomy): Bacteria > Bacillati > Actinomycetota > Actinomycetes > Micrococcales > Intrasporangiaceae > Fodinibacter (ex Wang et al. 2009) > Fodinibacter luteus. Next base: position 55,225 of record NZ_BAABGM010000014.1, read on the forward strand.
GGCCCGCACCGACCTCGGCGCCGAGGTCGCGCCCACCCTGACCCCCGCCCTCGCGGGGGCCCTCGGCCAGCGCGGCTGGGTCGTGCACGACACCACGAATGACGGCGAGCCGCTCTCGCTCGGGCTGCCGACCCACCCGTTCCTCGTCCTGACCCGGTTCCGCCCGTGGCCCGGCCCGCACCCGGCGCTCACCGCCTTCGTCGAGGCCGCCCGCACCCGGGCGCGGTACCGTGAGTGGTCGGAGGAGGACCGGGCCCGGGCGACGGCGATGGCGGCGGCAGAGGCGCAGCCGCGCCCCTACGTCCACCAGATGCGCGGACCCCGGCACCGCTGGTGGCGACCGCTCGTCGCCGGCGTCGTCGGTCTCCTCGCCTGGGTCGCGCTCGCTGCCGTCGTCACCGTCGCGTTCTGGGCGGCCGACCTCATGCCCGCCACGGTCGACGAGCTGGGCACCGACGCGTGGGGGACGCTCTACGGCAACCTCGTCCTCGCGGCGCTCATCCCGGCCACCTTCCTCGCCCTGTGGGTGGGCCACCGGCGCAGCCCGTGGCGGGTGCTGTCGGTGGCCGGTCGCTTCCGCTGGGGCTGGGCGCTCAGGTGCACCGCCGTCGTGACCCCGATCTGGGCCGCCTACCTCGTGCTCGGCTGGGTCGTCCTCGGCCAGGAGGTCCTCCCCCGGGCCGAGCAGTGGGTCGGGCTCGTCGCGGTCAGCCTGCTCACGACCCCGCTCCAGGCGGCGGGCGAGGAGATCGCCTTCCGGGGCGGCCTCGTCCAGAGCGTCGGCTCGTGGTTCCGGTCCCCCGTCGTCGCCCTGCTCGTCACGACGGTGCTGTCGACCGCGGCGTTCGCCGCCGCCCACGGCTCCGCGGACCCGTGGATCCTCGTCGAGCTCGGCTCGCTGGCGGCGTTCGGCTGCTACCTCGCGTGGCGCACCGGTGGGCTCGAGGCGGTCATCGTCATCCACGTCGTCAACAACCTGCTCATCACCGTCTCGGGCGCCCTGCTCGGCGGTCTCGAGGAGTCCTACGTCGACGCGTCGAGCGCCGGGTCGCCGGTCTCCGCGACCATGACCCTCGTCGTCACGGGGGCGACGACGGCGCTGCTGCTGTGGCTCGCCCGGCGTCGAGGCATCGCCCCGGCCGGCCGGTTCACCCCCGCGCTCGGGTGAGGTCGGCGGCGAAGAGCTCGAGGATGCGGGCGCAGCCGTCGACCGCGCTCAGCTCGCCCGCGCGGACGGCCCGCTCGATGTCGGCATGGCGGTCGTGCACCGAGGGGCTGTCCCGCACGGCGTCCTGGAGGTGGGCGTCGACCATCGCCCACATCCAGTCCTGCTGCTGACGGGCCCGGCGCGCCTCGAGGGACCCCTGCGACTCGAGGTGCTCGCGGTGCTCGAGGACCGCGGCCCACACCTCGTCGAGGCCGGCGCCGGTGATCGCCGAGCAGGTGAGCACGGGGGGCCGCCGCACCGACGGCCCCGGCATCATGAGCCGCATCGCCCCCGCGAGCTCCCGGGCGGCGACCCGGGCGGGCGCCTCGCCGTCGCCGTCCGCCTTGTTGACGGCGATGACGTCGGCGAGCTCGAGGATGCCGCGCTTGATGCCCTGGAGCTGGTCGCCGGCGCGGGCCAGGGTGAGCAGGAGGAAGGTGTCGACCATCTCCGAGACCGCGATCTCGTTCTGGCCCACCCCCACGGTCTCGACGATGACGACGTCGTAGCCGGCGGCCTCGAGCACGAGCATCGACTCGCGCGTCGCCCGGGCGACGCCCCCGAGGTGGCGGCCCGACGGGCTCGGCCGCACGAAGGCCTCCTCGCGCGCCGCGAGCGCGGCCATCCGCGTGCGGTCGCCGAGGATCGAACCCCCCGTGCGCCGCGAGCTCGGGTCGACCGCGACGACGGCGACCCGGCTGCCCCGGTCGACGAGACGGCATCCCATGGCGTCGATGAAGGTCGACTTCCCGGCGCCGGGCACGCCGCTGATGCCGACCCGCACCGCACCGCCAGTGGCGTCGGCGATCGCGATGAGCAGCTCGGCGGCCTGCTCCCGGTGGTCGGGACGCGAGGACTCCAGCAGGGTGATGGCCCGCGCCACGTGCTGGCGCGAGCCGTCGCGCACGCCCGCGGCGAGGTCCGCGACGTCGACCGGCCTCACCCGAGCCGCTCGCGCAGCTCGCCGACGAGGTCGACCGCCGCCCGGCTGATGACGGTGCCCGGTGGGTAGATCGCGTCGGCGCCGGCGGCCCGCAGCGCCTCGAAGTCCTGGGGCGGGATGACCCCGCCGACGACGATCATGAGGTCGCTTCGCCCGAGCGCGTCGAGCTCCTGGCGCAGGGCAGGCACGAGGGTGAGGTGCCCCGCCGCGAGCGAGCTGACCCCGACGACGTGGACGTCGGCCTCGACGGCCTGGCGGGCCACCTCGGCCGGGGTCTGGAACAGCGGGCCGACGTCGACGTCGAAGCCGAGGTCGGCGAACGCGGTCGCGATGACCTTCTGGCCACGGTCGTGACCGTCCTGGCCCATCTTCGCGACGAGGATCCGCGGCCGTCGGCCCTGCTCGTGCTCGAACTCCTCGACGAGCCGCTGGGCGTGCCGCACGGTCTCGTCCTCCCCCGCCTCCGCGCTGTACACGCCCCCGATCGTACGGATCTGCGCGGTGTACCGGCCGAAGACCTCCTCCATCGCGGCCGACATCTCGCCGACGGTGGCCATGGCGCGGGCGGCGTCGATGGCGAGGGCGAGCAGGTTCGTGCCGAGGTTCCCGTCGGAGCCGGACCGCGCGGCATCCGTCATCCTCGCGAGCGCGGCGCGGGTCTTCGCCTCGTCGCGCTCGGTGCGCAGGCGCTCGAGCTTGGCCAGCTGGCTCGCCCGGACGGCGGCGTTGTCGACCTTGAGCACCTCGATGGCCTCGTCCTCGTCGACCGGGTAGCGGTTGACGCCGATGACGGGCTGTTGCCCGGAGTCGATGCGGGCCTGGGTGCGTGCCGCGGCCTCCTCGATGCGCATCTTCGGGATGCCGGCCTCGATCGCCTTCGCCATGCCGCCGGCGGCCTCGACCTCCTCGATGTGCTGCCACGCCCGGCGGGCGAGGTCGTGGGTGAGCCGCTCGACGTAGGCCGAGCCCGCCCACGGGTCGATGACCCGGGTCGTGCCGGACTCCTGCTGCAGGACGAGCTGGGTGTTGCGCGCGATGCGGGCCGAGAAGTCGGTCGGCAGGGCGATCGCCTCGTCGAGGGCGTTCGTGTGCAGGCTCTGGGTGTGCCCCTGGGTGGACGCCATCGCCTCGACGCAGGTGCGCACGACGTTGTTGAAGACGTCCTGCGCGGTGAGCGACCAGCCCGACGTCTGGCTGTGGGTGCGCAGCGACAGCGACTTCGGGTTCGTCGCCCCCTGGTCACGCACGAGGCGGGCCCAGAGCAGGCGGGCGGCCCGCATCTTCGCGACCTCCATGAAGAAGTTCATCCCGATGGCCCAGAAGAAGGACAGGCGCGGGGCGAAGGCGTCGACGTCGAGGCCGACCGCCTTCCCCGCCCGGATGTACTCGACGCCGTCGGCGAGGGTGTAGGCGAGCTCGAGGTCCTGCGTGGCCCCGGCCTCCTGCATGTGGTACCCGGAGATCGAGATCGAGTTGAACCGCGGCATCCGCTGGCTCGTGAAGGCGAAGATGTCGCTGATGATCCGCATCGACGGCTCGGGCGGGTAGATGTAGGTGTTGCGGACCATGAACTCCTTGAGGATGTCGTTCTGGATGGTCCCCGTGAGCCGCTCGGGCGCGACCCCCTGCTCCTCCGCGGCCACGACGAAGAGCGCGAGGATGGGGATGACCGCACCGTTCATCGTCATCGACACCGACATCTGGTCGAGCGGGATGCGGTCGAAGAGGGTGCGCATGTCGTAGATCGAGTCGATCGCCACGCCCGCCATCCCGACGTCGCCGGTGACACGGGGGTGGTCGGAGTCGTAGCCGCGGTGGGTCGCGAGGTCGAACGCCACCGACAGGCCCTTCTGCCCGGCGGCGAGGTTGCGCCGGTAGAACGCGTTGGACTCCTCGGCCGTGGAGAAGCCGGCGTACTGGCGGATCGTCCACGGCTGGGTCGTGTACATCGTCGGGTACGGGCCCCGCAGGTACGGCGGGGCGCCGGGCACGGTGTGCAGGAAGTCGAGGCCGGAGAGGTCGGCCCCCGTGTAGATCGGCTTGACGGGGATCTGCTCGGGGGTGAGCCACGGCTCGCCGTCGGGTGGTGCCGCCGGGCCGGCGGGGCGGCCGTCGCCGAGGTCGAGGCCGGTGAAGTCGGGGACGGTGCTCATCGCGGACCCTCCGTCGTCGTCGGGGCGGTCGGTGCCGTGGCGGGGGATGCCGGGCCGCCCGGGGGTGCCCCGAGCCGGTCGAGCAGGTCGTCGAGGAACGCGACGACGTCCATCCCGTCCCGCACCTCGCCGTCGACGAGGCCGGCGTCCTCGCCGAGCTCGCCGGCGCGCCCCGCGACGAGGACCCGCTGTGCCCCGGCGGCGCGCAGCTCGGCCACGGCGGCCGCGCCGTGCTCGGCGTAGCCGGCCCGGTTCGACGCGATGACGGCCACGGGCGCGCCCTCGTCGACGGTCGTGACGCCGCCCGCGGCGAGGAGGTTGGTGACGAACGCCTGCCGGGCGCCGAACTCGCGGCGGGTCCCGAGCGTGCGCACGACGACGGCCGGGTTCGCCAGGGCGCGGGCCCGGTCGCGCAGCCGCTCGTATGCCGTGGCGTCGCGGCGCGGGGTGAGGGCGCCGTCCGTGGCCGGCGGCTCGACCCGGGCCCGGCGGGTCGCCACGGCCTCCTCGGTGAGCGGGAACATCGACACCCCGGTCAGGGGACGGCGTCGGGTCGCCAGCTCGTCGTCGCGGGCGGCGACGGCCCCGGCGACCCAGGTCGCGAGCAGCCCGTCGGTGAGCGCCCGCACCGCGCCGCCGGCGCGCTCGACCTCCTGGAAGCGCGACCACACGGCATCCGCGACGTCGTCGGTGAGCGACTCGAGGTACCACGAGCCGCCACCGGGGTCGGTGACGCGGCCGACGTTCGACTCGTCGGCGAGCAGGATCTGGGTGTTGCGGGCGAGGCGGCGGCCGAACCGCTCGGGCAGCCCGAGCACCGTGTCGTAGGGCAGCACGCTGACGGCGTCGGCCCCGCCGACCGAGGCCCCGAAGGCCGCGAGGGTGCTGCGCAGCACGTTGACCCACGGGTCGTCGCGGGTGAACATCCGCAGGCTCGTCACGAGGTGGGTGCGCGCCCCGCGCTGCTCCTCCGGCACGCCGCACGCCTCGCCGACGCGCGCCCAGACCCGGCGCAGCGCCCGCAGCCCCGCCGCGGTGAGGAACTGGTCGGCGGTGGCTCCCACCCGGAACTCCACCTGCCCGAACGCCTCGGTGGGCGCGATGCCGGCCGCCTCGAGGTGGCGCAGGTACTCGACCCCCGTGGCGACGGCGACGGCGAGGGCGTCGACGTCGCTCGCCCCGGCGTCGTGGAGCACCCGCGCGTCGACCGTGACGGCGCGCCAGCCGTCGCGACCCGCGCAGGCGCGCACGAGGTCGGCGAGGGCGCCGAGGTCGGGGGTCCGCCCGAGCCGGGCCGCGGCCCCGACGGGGTCGAGGCCGAGGTTCCCGCCGGCCGACGGGCGGTCGCCCACGTGGGCGAGGAGCGCGCGGGCGGCCTCGGCCTGGTGCGTGAACGAGGACACGACGACCGGGGCGAGGTCGAGCCGCACCTCGGCGAGCGCCTCGGGCAGGTCGGCCACCGCGAGGCCGTCGTCGCCGAGGTGCACCCAGACGGACGTGACCCCGTGCTCGAGGTCGTCGAGGACTGCGGCGCGGGTCACGGCGGCGTCGGGGTCGTCGTGCAGCTGGCGGACGTCCCACGGCAGCGCGGGGTCGCGCACGGCCCGGCCGCGGGTGAACGGCATCGCGCCGGGCAGGCCGAGCGGGCGGTCGCCGGCGAGGTAGAGCGCGTCGACCTCGATGCCGCCCTCGAGGCGGCGGCGCAGCGCCTGCTCGGCGGCCGGACCGTCGAGGTGCGCGTCGGCCGCACGGCCCTTGTTCAGGACGGCGGCGACGAGCCGTTGCCAGTCCTCGCGGCCCTGCTCGGGGAACCCGGCCGCGAGGGCGAAGGTGTCGGGGGGCGTGGTCTCCGGGGCGAGCGACGCGTCGGTCATCGAGCTCCCTTTCCGCGGGCGTCCGGCGGCGGCGCCGGTCCGGCCGCCCCGGTGACGCACCCGACCGCTCCGGGCGGCCGGTGGGGCCATGAGCCGGTGGGGCGGGCCCCCGCGGGAGCCTGCCCGTCCACCCTAGTGCGGCCCCGGTGGGCACCCGGCGAGAGATGCCGCACACGGGCAGCGCCTGCGGCAGGAGGGCCGAGGCGCTCGTTGAACGGAGGAGGTCAGGCCGGGCTCAGGCGGGGTCGATCGGGTGGTGGGCCACGCCGAGCGAGGCGAGCCCGGCGGCGCCGCCGTCGAGCGCCGTGAGCACGGTGAGACCCTGCGCCGTGGCCGCGACCGAGTGCTCCCAGTGCGCCGCGTGCGAGCGGTCACGGGTCACGACGGTCCACTCGTCGTCGAGGACGTCGTTGTCCTGGTCGCCGAGGACGACCATCGGCTCGATGCAGATCGTCGTGCCCTCGACGACCCGGGGGCCCTTCCCGGACACCCGGTAGTTCGGGACCTGCGGGTCCATGTGCATCGACGTGCCGATGCCGTGGCCGACGTAGTCCTCGACGATGCCGTACTCCCAGCCGCGCCGCCGTCCCGACGCGGTGAGGCTGTCCTCGACCGCCGCGCCGACGGCATACAGGCTCTCGCCGACCCGCAGGGCGGCGATGCCGGCCCACAGCGACGCCTCGGTGTCCTCGACGAGCGCGACGTCGCGCGGTCGGCCGGCCTCCGGGCCGCCCACGACGAGGCTGACGGCCGCGTCGCCGTTCCACAGGCCGACCTGGGCGCCGCAGTCGACGGAGAGCAGGTCGCCCTCGCGCAGCACGCGCTGCCCCGGGATGCCGTGGACGATCTCCTCGTTGACCGAGGTGCACAGGGTGTGCTCGTAGCCCGGGACGAGCTGGAAGTTCGGGATGCCGCCGTGGTCGCGGATATGGGTCTCGGCGAGGGTGTCGAGCTCGAGGGTCGTCATCCCGGGGCGCACCGAGGCCGTGAGCAGCTCGAGGGTGCGGGCGACGAGGAGCCCCGCCGTGCGCATGCCGGCGAGCTGCTCGGGGGTCTTGCCCTCGCAGCGGTCACGGGTGAACAGGCCCATGCCGCGGAACCCTACCCGCGCCCGAGCCCGGCCCCCACACCCCCCGGCCCCGTGGAGCGGAGAGAACACGCCGCTCCCCCGGAGGGCGAGCGGCGTGTTCTCTGCCCTCGTCGGGGAGGGGCCGCGCTCAGGCGAGGGCCGCGAGCACCCGCGTCGTCACCTCGTCGACCTCACCGAGCCCGTCGACCTCGACGAGCAGCCCGCGCTCGCGGTAGGTGTCCGACAGCGGCTTGGTCTCGCGGTGGTAGATCGCCATCCGCTCGCGGATGACCTCCTCGGTGTCGTCGGCACGCCCCTCGAGCTCAGCGCGCTTGAGGAGGCGGCCGACGACGGCATCCTCGTCGACGGTGAGCTCGAGGACGTGGTCGAGCGCCGACCCGTGCGCCGCGAGCATCGCGTCGAGGGCCTCGACCTGGGCGAGGGTGCGCGGGTAGCCGTCGAGGAGGAAACCCCGTGCACAGTCGTCCTGGGCGAGACGGTCCTCGACGACGGCGTTGGTCACCTCGTCGCTGACGTAGCCGCCCGAGGCGAGGATCGCCTTGACCTGCAGGCCGAGCGCGGTCTCGTTCTTGATGTTCGCGCGGAAGATGTCGCCGGTGGAGATGGCGGGGATGCCGAGGTGCTCGGCGATCCGGGCCGCCTGGGTGCCCTTGCCGGCTCCGGGCGGTCCGAGGATGAGAAGACGCATCAGCGAAGGAACCCTTCGTAGTGCCGCTGCTGGAGCTGGGCCTCGATCTGCTTCACCGTCTCCAGGCCGACACCCACGATGATGAGGATCGAGGTACCGCCGAAGGGGAAGTTCTGGTTCGCGTCGACGAGGACCAGCGCGATGAGCGGGATGAGCGAGATGAGCGCGAGGTAGATCGCGCCCGGCACCGTGATCCTGGTGAGGACGTAGTTGAGGTACTCGGCCGTGGGTCGCCCGGCGCGAATACCCGGGATGAAGCCGCCGTACTTCTTCATGTTGTCGGCGACCTCGGTCGGGTTGAACGTGATGGACACGTAGAAGAACGTGAAGAAGAGGATGAGCCCGGTGTAGAGCGCCATGTAGATGGGCTCGCCGCCGCTCACGAGGTTGGTGTTGATCCAGTCGACCCACCCGGGGTTGTTGCCGTCGGCCCGCTGGTTGAACTGGGCGAGGAGCATCGGCAGCGACATGAGCGAGCTCGCGAAGATGACGGGGATGACGCCCGCCATGTTGACCTTGAGCGGGATGTACGTCGACGTGCCGCCGTACACCCGCCGGCCCACCATGCGCTTGGCGTACTGGACCGGGATGCGCCGCTGGCTCTGCTCGACGAAGACGACGAGGGCGATGACGACGAAGCCCATGAGGATGATGCCGAGGAAGACCGTCCAGCCGGACCGCTGCTGGATGGCCCACAGCGAGCTCGGGAACCCCGCGGCGATCGAGGTGAAGATGAGCAGCGACATGCCGTTGCCGATGCCCTTGTCGGTGATGAGCTCACCGAGCCACATGACCATCCCGGTACCGGCGGTCATCGTGAGCACCATGATGAGGATCGTGACGACCGAGTCGTCGCTCAGGATGTTCGTGCAGGCCGGGTTGTTGAACAGCGACTGCGGGTTCTGGGCGAAGGTGATGAGCGTCGAGGACTGCAGCACCGCGAGGGCGATCGTCAGGTAGCGCGTGTACTGCGTCATCTTCGCCTGACCGGCCTGGCCCTCCTTCTTCAGCGCCTCGAAGCGGGGGATGACGACCGTGAGCAGCTGCACGATGATGCTCGCCGTGATGTACGGCATGATCCCCAGCGCGAAGATCGACAGCTGGAGCAGCGCACCGCCACTGAAGAGGTTGACGAGCCCGAGCAGGCCGTTGGTGTCCGCCGCGCCGCTGATGCACTGCTGCACGAGCGGGTAGCTCACGCCGGGGGTCGGAACGTGGGCCCCCAGCCGGTAGATCGCGATGATCGACAGCGTGAACAGAATCTTCCTGCGCAGGTCGGGCGTCTTGAACGCGCGGCCGAAAGCGGTGAGCACAGGTCCTCCAGTGGTGCGGCCGGGTGTGGTGGCCGCGTCGTCAACAATCCGTCACAAGATACCCGCCGACACCGGGGGACCCGGCATCGAGGGCGAAACGCCGGATGCCGCGGGGCTGGTTCCCGAGGAACCTCGGGAGCCTGCCCTGCGGCATCCGGTCATGAGGAGGGGTCAGGCGGTCGTCGCCGAGCCGCCCGCCGCCTCGATCTTCTCCTTGGCGCTGCCGGAGAACGCGTTGGCCGTGACGTGGACGGCCACCGTGATCTCGCCGCTGCCGAGCACCTTGACGAGCCGGCCACCGCGGACCGCGCCCTTGGCGACGAGGTCCTCGATGCTCACGTCGCCACCCTCGGGGTAGAGCGCGCTGATCCTGTCGAGGTTCACGACCTGGTACTCGGTCCTGAACGGGTTCTTGAAGCCACGCAGCTTCGGGAACCGCATGTGCAGCGGGGTGGTGCCACCCTGGAAGCCCTCCGGCACCTGGTACCGGGCCTTGGTGCCCTTGGTACCGCGACCGGCGGTCTTGCCGCGCTTGCCACCCTCACCGCGACCGACGCGGACCTTGGCGGTCCGGGCGCCCGGGGCGGGGCGAAGGTGGTGCACCTTCAGTGCGGACGCACCCGATGCGGCCTTGGCGGCCTTCGTGGTGTCAGCCATGCTCACTCAACCTCCTCGACGGCCACCAGGTGGGTCACCGTCCTGACCATCCCGCGGATCTCGGGACGGTCCTCCTTGACGACGACGTCGCCGATGCGCTTCAGACCGAGGCTGCGCAGCGTGTCACGCTGGTTCTGCTTGCCACCGATCTCCGAACGGGTCTGGGTCACCTTCAGCCGCGCCATCATGCACCGGCCTTCGCCTCGGCGATGCCGGCGGCCTGGGCACGCAGCATCGCGGCGGGGGCGACCTGGTCCACGGGCAGGCCGCGGCGGGCCGCGACGGCCTCGGGACGCTCCAGGCCCTTGAGGGCCTGCACCGTCGCGTGGACGATGTTGATCGCGTTGTCCGATCCAAGGCTCTTGGACAGCACGTCGTGGATGCCGGCGCACTCGAGCACCGCGCGGACCGGGCCACCGGCGATGACACCGGTACCGGGGCTGGCGGGGCGGAGCATGACGACACCCGCGGCGGCCTCGCCCTGGACGGGGTGCGGGATGGTGCCCTGGATGCGGGGGACCTTGAAGAACTGCTTCTTGGCCTCCTCGACACCCTTGGCAATCGCCGCGGGCACCTCCTTGGCCTTGCCGTAGCCGACACCGACGGTGCCGTCGCCGTCACCGACGACGACGAGCGCGGTGAAGCTGAACCGGCGGCCACCCTTGACGACCTTGGCGACGCGGTTGATGGTCACGACGCGCTCGATGTAGGCGCTCTTCTCGGCATCGCGGGAGTCACGGCCGCCGCGTCCGCCGTCACGACGGTCGCCTCGGCCCTCGCGGCCACCGCGCTCCGCGGTGGCGGGCCCGGTGCCTCGACGCTGGGGTCCTGGCATCAGATGTTCCTCATCTCAACAACGGTGGTGGTCTGCTTCGACGTCGTCACAGCGACAACCCGCCTTCCCGGGCGCCGTCGGCGATGGCGGCGACGCGACCGTGGTACTTGTTGCCGCCCCGGTCGAAGACGACGGCCTCGACGCCGGCCGACTTGGCGCGCTCGGCGACGAGCTCGCCGACCTTCTTGGCCTTGGCGGTCTTGTCGCCCTCGAGCGTGCGCACGTCGGCCTCCATCGTGGAGGCGGAGGCCAGGGTCCGGCCCACGGTGTCGTCGACGACCTGGACGAAGACGTGGCGCGCGGACCGCGACACGACGAGGCGGGGACGACCGGCGGTGCCGGTGACGACCTTGCGGACGCGGAAGTGGCGGCGGCCGCGTGCGGCGCTCTTGCCCTTGGCGCGCTTCACGATCAGTGCCATGGCTTACTTACCAGCCTTTCCGACCTTGCGGCGGATCTGCTCGCCCGCGTAGCGGACGCCCTTGCCCTTGTACGGGTCGGGCTTGCGGAGCTTGCGGATGTTCGCGGCGACCTCGCCGACGAGCTGCTTGTCGATGCCCTGGACCGCGAACCGGGTCTGGTTCTCCACCACGAAGGTGATGCCGGCCGGGGGCTCGACGGTGATGGGGTGCGAGTAGCCGAGGGCGAACTCGAGGTTGGAGCCCTTGGCCAGCACGCGGTACCCGGTGCCGTGGATCTCGAGCTTCTTCTCGTAGCCCTCGGTGACGCCGAGCACCATGTTGTTGATGAGCGAGCGGGTCAGGCCGTGCAGCGAGCGAGCGGTGCGCCCGTCGTCGGGTCGCTTGACCTCGAGAGTGGCGTCGCTGCGCTCGACGGTGATCGGCTCGGCCACGACGTGGCTGAGCTCGCCCTTGGGGCCCTTGACCGTGACGGTCTGGCCCTCGATGGCGATGTCGACACCGGAGGGGACGGTGACGGGGAGACGTCCGATGCGTGACATGTCGGTGACCCCTTACCAGATGTAGGCGAGGACTTCCCCACCCACACCCTTGTTGGCGGCCTGCTTGTCGGTGAGCAGGCCGGACGACGTCGAGATGATCGCGACACCCAGGCCACCGAGCACCTTCGGCAGGTTGGTGGACTTGGCGTACACGCGCAGGCCCGGCTTGGACACGCGGCGCACACCGGCGATGGAGCGCTCCCGGTTCGGGCCGTACTTGAGGTTGATGGTGAGCGTCTTGCCCACCTCGGCGTCCTCGACGGTCCAGCCGGCGATGTAGCCCTCGGCCTCGAGGATCTCGGCGATGTGGCTCTTCAGCTTCGAGAACGGCATGGAGACTGCGTCCTTGTGCGCCGAGTTGGCGTTGCGGACGCGGGTCAACATGTCCGCGATCGGGTCGGTCATGGTCATTGGGCTTCTCCGCCCTCTCTCACCACGGTTTCCTCCGAGCAGCACTCGGCGGACCTGCGATGTAGATGGTCTGGTTCATGGGTATGCCGCGGGCTGCGGCGGGGTGGGTACGTCCGGTCGGTGACCGACCGGCATACCCGGGTGTCACCAGCTGGACTTGGTCACTCCGGGGAGCTCCCCGCGGTGGGCCATCTCCCGCAGGCAGATCCGGCACAGGCCGAACTTGCGGTAGACCGAGTGCGGGCGGCCGCAGCGCTGGCAGCGGGTGTAGCCGCGGACCGCGAACTTCGGCTTCTTGTTCGCCTTGTTGACAAGGGCAGTCTTGGCCATAGCTCAGTTCTCCTTGAACGGGAAGCCGAGCGCCTTGAGCAGCGCACGTCCCTCGTCGTCGTTCGTCGCGGTCGTCACGACCGTGATGTCCATGCCGCGGACCCGGTCGATCCGGTCCTGGTCGATCTCGTGGAACATCGACTGCTCGGTGAGGCCGAAGGTGTAGTTGCCCCGGCCGTCGAACTGCCGCGGCGACAGGCCACGGAAGTCGCGGATGCGCGGCAGGGCCGTGCTCACGAGCCGGTCGAGGAACTCCCACATGCGGTCGCCACGCAGCGTCGTGTGCGCGCCGATCGGCATGCCCTCACGCAGCTTGAACTGGGCGATCGACTTGCGGGCCTTGGTCACGACCGGCTTCTGGCCGGTGATCGCGGTGAGGTCGCGGACGGCACCCTCGATGAGCTTGCTGTCCTTCGCGGCGTCGCCGACACCCATGTTGACGACGACCTTGACGACGCCGGGGATCTGCATGACGTTCGCGAAGCCGAACTGCTCGCGCAGGGCGTCCTTGATCTCGTCCTGGTAGCGCGCCTTGAGGCGGGGCTGGGTTGCGGTGTCTGCCATGTCTCTCACAGGTCCTTGCCCGAGCGCACGCCGACGCGGACACGGCTCGCCTTCTGGCGGCCGTCACGCTCGACGGTCTCGACGCGGGTCTTGATCCGGGTGGGCTTCTTGTCGGAGGGGTCGACGACCGCGACGTTGCTCACGTGGATCGGGGACTCCTGGACGACGAGGCCACCGGTGCGGCTGCCACGGGCGGACTGGCCGGCCTTGGTGTGGCGGGTCACCCGGTTGACGCCCTCGACGGTCACCCGGTTGGTCTCCCGGTTCACCGCGATGACCTTGCCGGTGGCGCCCTTGTCCTTGCCGGCGAGCACCTGGACGGTGTCGCCCTTCTTGATCTTCATCGCCATGGCTCAGAGCACCTCCGGGGCGAGGCTGATGATCTTCATGAAGCGCTTCTCGCGCAGCTCGCGGCCGACGGGGCCGAAGATGCGGGTGCCCCGGGGGTCACCGTCGTTCTTGAGGATCACGGCCGCGTTCTCGTCGAACTTGATGTAGGAGCCGTCGGCGCGACGGCGCTCCTTCTTCGTGCGGACGATGACCGCCTTGACGACGTCGCCCTTCTTGACGTTGCCGCCCGGGATCGCGTCCTTGACGGTGGCGACGATGGTGTCGCCGATTCCCGCATACCGGCGACCGGAGCCGCCGAGAACACGGATGCACAGAATCTCCTTGGCACCGGTGTTGTCGGCGACACGCAGCCGCGACTCCTGCTGGATCACAATTCTCTCCTTGTCCTCCGGTTCTCACCGCCGGTGGCGGTGAGCCTCTAGGAACCGTTGATCGGACTCGGCTGAGCCGAGGCTGTCTGGATGTTCCGTCGAACCAGGCGCGCTGCGCTCGACGGTTCGACGGCTACTTGGCCTTCTCGAGGATCTCCACGAGGCGCCAGCGCTTGGTCGCGCTGAGCGGGCGGGTCTCCATGATGAGCACGCGGTCGCCGACACCGGCGGCGTTCTGCTCGTCGTGCGCCTTGACCTTGCTCGAGCGGCGCATGACCTTGCCGTAGAGGGCGTGCTTGACGCGGTCCTCGACCTCGACGACGACGGTCTTGTCCATCTTGTCGCTGACGACGTAGCCCTGGCGGGTCTTGCGGTCGTTGCGCTCCGCGGCCTTGGTCACGGTCTCATCCTTGTTCGTCTCGCTCACTTCGCGTCACCCTTCGCGCCGATGCCGAGCTCGCGCTCACGCATCTCGGTGTAGATCCGGGCGATGTCCTTGCGGACGGCACGCAGCCGGCCGTGGTTGTCCAGCTGGCCGGTGGCCGACTGGAACCGGAGGTTGAACAGCTCCTCCTTGGCCTTGCGCAGCTCGTCCACGAGGCGCTCGTCCTCGAGGCCCCGCAGCTCCTTGGAGGTCAGGTCCTTGGATCCGACTGCCATCAGAAGTCACCACCCTCACGCCGGACGAAGCGGCACTTCATCGGCAGCTTGTGCATCGCGAGGCGCATCGCCTCGCGTGCGGTCTCCTCCGGGACGCCGGACACCTCGAACATGATCCGGCCCGGCTTGACGTTGGCGATCCACCACTCCGGCGAACCCTTGCCGGAACCCATCCGGGTCTCGGCCGGCTTCTTCGTGAGCGGACGGTCGGGGTAGATGTTGATCCACACCTTTCCGCCACGTTTCATGTAACGCGTCATCGCGATACGGGCGGACTCGATCTGGCGGTTCGTGACGTAGGCGGGCTCGAGGGCCTGGATGCCGTAGTCGCCGAACGCGATCGTCGTCCCGCCCTTGGCAGCGCCCGAGCGACCCGGGTGGTGCTGCTTGCGGTGCTTGACTCGACGGGGAATCAGCATGGTCAGGACTCCTCGGTGCTCGCGGCGGCCGGCGCCTGCTCGGCGGGGGCCTCGGCCACGGGGGCCGGGGCGTCGCTGCGGCGGGCGCGAGCCGGACGGTCGGCGCCGTCCCGACGCGGTCCACGACCCTGGCGCGGCGCGGTGGCCTGCTGGGCCGCGAGCTCACGCGCGGTGAGGTCGCCCTTGTAGATCCACACCTTGACGCCGATGCGCCCGAAGGTGGTCTTGGCCTCGTAGAAGCCGTAGTCGATGTTCGCGCGCAGGGTGTGCAGCG
Organism: Fodinibacter luteus; assembly: GCF_039541575.1. NCBI lineage: Bacteria > Bacillati > Actinomycetota > Actinomycetes > Micrococcales > Intrasporangiaceae > Fodinibacter (ex Wang et al. 2009) > Fodinibacter luteus. The sequence continues at coordinate 70,326 of NZ_BAABGM010000014.1, forward strand.
GCACGCGCCCCTCGCGGTAGAACTCGGTGCGGCTCATCTCGGCCCCGCCGAGGCGACCGGAGACCTGGACCCGGATGCCCTTGGCACCGGCGCGGGTCGCGGACTGCATGCCCTTGCGCATGGCGCGACGGAACGACACGCGGGCGCTCAGCTGCTCGGCGATGCCCTGCGCGACGAGCTGGGCCTCGACCTCGGGGTTCTTGACCTCGAGGATGTTGAGCTGGACCTGCTTGCCGGTGAGCTTCTCGAGCTCGCCGCGGATGCGGTCGGCCTCCGCGCCGCGGCGACCGATGACGATGCCGGGGCGGGCGGTGTGGATGTCGACGCGGACCCGGTCACGGGTGCGCTCGATGTCGACGCGGGCGATGCCGGCGCGGTCCATGCCCTCGGACATGAGCTTGCGGATCGCCACGTCCTCCTTGACGTAGTCGCGGTAGCGCTGACCCTCCTTGGTGGAGTCGGCGAACCACCGGCTGCGGTGCTCCGTCGTGATCCCCAGACGGAAGCCGTGCGGGTTGACCTTCTGGCCCATCAGCGAGTGCCTCCGTTCGTGGACTTGGCGGGCTTGGGGGCGACGACCACGGTGATGTGGCTCGTGCGCTTGTTGATGCGACCGGCGCGGCCCTGGGCCCGCGGACGGAAGCGCTTCATCGTGGGGCCCTCGTCGACGAAGGCCGAGGCGACGACGAGCTCGCGCTCGTCGAAGCGCTGGGCCGTCTGGTCCGCCTTGACCCGAGCGTTCGCGATCGCGGACTCGAGCACCTTGCGGATCGGCTCCGCCGCGCCCTGGGGGGCGAAGCGCAGGACCGACACGGCGTCGGTGGCGTTCTTGCCACGGATGAGGTCGACGACCCGGCGCGCCTTCTGCGGCGCCACCCGGACGTGGCGGGCCACGGCCCGCGCCTCGGTGGTTGCGGTCTCGGTGGCCATCAGCGACGACGCCCCTTCTTGTCGTCCTTCACGTGACCCTTGAAGGTGCGGGTCGGTGCGAACTCGCCGAGCTTGTGGCCGACCATCGACTCGGTGACGAACACCGGGACGTGCTTGCGGCCGTCGTGGACGGCGAGGGTGTGACCGAGCATGTCGGGCGAGATGACCGACCGACGCGACCAGGTCTTGATGACGTTCTTGGTACCCGCTTCGTTCTGGGCGTCCACCTTCTTCTGGAGGTGGTCGTCGATGAAGGGGCCCTTCTTCAGGCTACGAGGCATTCCAGGCTCCTATCAGCGCTTCTTGCCAGTACGACGGCGACGAACGATGAGCTTGTCGCTGGGCTTGCCGGGGCGGCGGGTGCGGCCCTCGGGCTGGCCCCAGGGGGACACCGGGTGGCGACCACCGGACGTGCGGCCCTCACCACCACCGTGCGGGTGGTCGACCGGGTTCATGACGACGCCACGCACAGTCGGGCGCTTGCCCTTCCAGCGCATCCGGCCGGCCTTGCCCCAGTTGATGTTCGACTGCTCGGCGTTGCCGACCTCACCGACGGTGGCGCGGCAGCGCACGTCGACGTTGCGGATCTCCCCGGACGGCATGCGCAGCTGGGCGTAGGGCCCGTCCTTGGCGACGAGCTGCACGCGCACGCCTGCGGAACGGGCGATCTTCGCGCCGCCACCCGGCTTGAGCTCGACGGCGTGGACGACCGTACCGGTCGGGATGTTGCGCAGCGGCAGGCTGTTGCCGGGCTTGATGTCCGCGCCCGGGCCGTTCTCGATGGCCATGCCCTGCTCGAGGCCCTTGGGGGCCAGGATGTAGCGCTTCTCGCCGTCGGCGTAGTGCAGCAGCGCGATGCGGGCGGTGCGGTTGGGGTCGTACTCGATGTGAGCGACCTTGGCCGGGATGCCGTCCTTGTCGTGGCGACGGAAGTCGATGACGCGGTAGGCGCGCTTGTGCCCACCACCGATGTGGCGCGTGGTGATGCGGCCGTTGTTGTTGCGGCCACCGCTCTTGCTCAGCGGACGGACGAGGGACTTCTCGGGGGTGGAGCGGGTGACCTCGACGAAGTCGGCCACGCTCGACCCGCGACGCCCCGGCGTCGTCGGCTTGTACTTACGGATACCCATGGTGTGTTGTCCTCAGCTTCCTCAGGCGCCGGCGCTGCCGAAGATGTCGATCGAGCCCTCGCGGAGGGTGACGATCGCGCGCTTGGTGTCCTTGCGCTTGCCGATGCCGAACCGCGTGCGACGGGCCTTGCCCGGGCGGTTCATCGTGTGGACCGAGTCGACCTTCACGTTGAAGATCTGCTCGACGGCGATCTTGATCTCGGTCTTGTTCGAGCGCGGGTCCACGATGAACGTGTACTTGCCCTCGTCGAGGAGCCCGTAGGACTTCTCGGACACGACCGGAGAGATCAGGATGTCGCGGGGGTTCTTGCCCTGGCTCACTTCTCGTCCTCCACATCGGCCTGGGCGGCCTTCTTGGCCGGCTTGTCGGCCTTGTCAGCCTTGGCGGGCTTGTCCGGCTTCTCAGCCTTGGCCGGCTTGTCGGCCTTGGCGGGCTTGTCGGCCTTCTCAGCCTTGGCCGGCTTGTCGGCCTTCTCAGCCTTGGCGGGCTTGTCGGCCTTCTCAGCCTTGGCCGGGTTCTCGGCAACGGCGACCTCGGTGCCCGTGAAGGTCTCGAAGGCGGCCCGGGTGAACACGACGTCGTCGGCGCACAGCACGTCGTACGTGTTGAGCTGGTCGACGGCCAGGACGTGGACGTCCGCGATGTTGCGGACCGACCTCAGCGACACGAGGTCGGCGCGGTCGAGGACGACGAGCAGGTTGCGGCGCTCGGTGAGGCCGGACAGCAGCTCGAGCGCGGCCTTGGTCGAGGGGACCTCGCCCGTGGCGATCGACTCGACGACGTGGACGCGGTCGTGGCGGGCACGGTCGGACAGGGCCCCGCGCAGGGCGGCGGCCTTCATCTTCTTCGGGGTGCGCTGCGAGTAGTCACGCGGCTGCGGGCCGTGGACGACGCCACCCCCGGCGAACTGCGGCGCGCGGGTCGAGCCCTGGCGGGCCCGGCCGGTGCCCTTCTGCTTGTAGGGCTTGCGGCCACCGCCACGCACCTCCGCGCGGGTCTTCGTCGAGTGGGTGCCCTGGCGCGCGGCCGCGAGCTGGCCGACGACGACCTGGTGGATGAGCGGGACGTTGGTCTGGACGTCGAAGATCTCGGCGGGCAGGGTGACGTCGAGCGTCTGGGTTGCCATGCGGGTCACGCCCCCTTCGCGGCCGAGCGCACGAGGACGACCGCGCCGCGCGGGCCGGGGACGGCACCCTTGAGCAGCAGCAGGCCCTTCTCGGCGTCCACGGCGTGGACGGTGATGTTCTGGGTGGTCTGGCGCACGCCGCCCATGCGGCCGGCCATGCGCATGCCCTTGAAGACGCGGCCGGGCGTCGAGGCCCCGCCGATCGAGCCGGGCTTGCGGTGGTTGCGGTGCGAGCCGTGCGAGGACGACACACCCTTGAAGCCGTGCCGCTTCATGACGCCGGCGAAGCCCTTGCCCTTGGTCCTGGCCGTGACGTCGACGCGCTGGCCGACCTCAAAGGTGTCGGCGCCGATCTCCTGACCGAGGCTGTACTCGCCCGCGTCGGCGGTGCGCAGCTCGACGACGTGGCGGCGCGGGGTCACGCCGGCCTTGTCGAAGTGGCCGGTCAGCGGCTTGGTGACCTTGCGCGGGTCGATCGAGCCGTAGCCGAGCTGCACCGCGGCGTATCCGTCGGTGTCGGCGGCGCGGACCTGGGTCACGACGTTCGGACCGGCCTGGATCACGGTGACGGGCACGAGCCGGTTGTTCTCGTCCCACACCTGGGTCATGCCGAGCTTGGTGCCCAGCAGGCCCTTCTGGGTCTTGGTTGCAGTGGTGGTCATGTCGTCAGCCTCAGAGCTTGATCTCGATGTTGACGTCAGCCGGCAGGTCGAGACGCATCAGCGAGTCGACGGCCTTCGGCGTCGGGTCGATGATGTCGATGAGGCGCTTGTGGGTGCGCATCTCGAAGTGCTCGCGGCTGTCCTTGTACTTGTGCGGCGACCGGATGACGCAGAACACGTTCTTCTCCGTCGGCAGCGGCACGGGGCCCACCACGGTCGCGCCGGCGCGGGTGACCGTGTCCACGATCTTTCGCGCCGAGCTGTCGATGACCTCGTGGTCATACGACTTCAAGCGGATGCGGATCTTCTGTCCCGCCATCTGACGTTCCCGTCTCTCTCTCGCCGTACATCTGTCTGTGTGCCGGTTCCTCGTGACCTCCGACCCCCGCGGTCGGGCGTGTCGCCCTTGCTCCGCAGCCCGGCGGCAGCGGTTTCCCGCATCTCTCCGGTGGATCGGCTGTCCGGTGGACCCGGGGCCGGGCCTGGCACTTCGCGAAACGAGCCGCCCCGCCGTCGTCGGCGGTTCGTCACCTCGTCGCGGTGGGCGAGCGCAACCCTCTCGGGACGCACTCGCACGCCAAGCAACCTGACAAGTGTGCCAGACCGGGTGGGACGCGACCAAATCGGGCCCGGGCGCCGGGCGGATGCCGTGCGCGCGCCACGACATTCACGCACCTTCGCGTTCACGCGCCACCGCCGCACACTCTCGTCCACTGCGCCGTCGGCGGTACACGCGCCCCAGGGTCTCGCCCCCTCCGTCGCCGCGCACACGCTCTCCCGCGCGCCGTCCCGGGGCGTGGCCTCGTCCGGTGCCGCGGGGTGCGCCGGGGAACATGCAGTAGGAGGCTGCGCCCGGTCCCCGCACGCTCGACGGCCGGCCCAGGGACGGTCACTGCATGTCCTGGGGCACACTCCCCCACCCCCGCCGCACGCGAGGAGGCCCGGGCGCACAAGGCACCCGCACGACCCCCCGATGCGCGACGAAGGGCCCGGACGCACACGGCATCCGGGCCCTTCTCGAGCCCCCTGCGGGTCGGGGGGTCCACGGGGGGCGAAGCCCCTCGTGTGTTACTTGTTGATCTTGGTGACCCGGCCGGCGCCGACGGTGCGGCCGCCCTCGCGGATGGCGAAGCGCAGGCCCTCCTCCATGGCGATCGGCTGGATGAGCTCGACGGCCATCTCGGTGTTGTCACCGGGCATGACCATCTCGGTGCCCTCGGGCAGCTTCACGACACCGGTGACGTCGGTGGTGCGGAAGTAGAACTGCGGGCGGTAGTTGTCGTAGAACGGCGTGTGACGGCCACCCTCGTCCTTGGACAGGATGTAGACGTTCGCGTCGAACTCGGTGTGCGGGGTGATCGACCCCGGCTTGACGACGACCTGGCCGCGCTCGACGTCCTCGCGCTTGATGCCACGAAGGAGCAGGCCGACGTTCTCGCCCGCACGGCCCTCGTCGAGCAGCTTGCGGAACATCTCGATACCGGTGGCGACCGTCTTGGTCGGCGGGCCGGTGTGGATGCCGACGATCTCGACCTCCTCGTTGACCTTGAGGATGCCGCGCTCGATGCGGCCGGTGACGACGGTGCCGCGACCGGTGATCGTGAAGACGTCCTCGACGGGCATGAGGAACGGCTTGTCGGTCTCACGCTCGGGCTCGGGGATGTAGCTGTCGACGGCCTCCATGAGGTCGAGGACGGTCTGGCCCCACTCGGCGTCGCCCTCGAGGGCCTTGAGCGCCGAGACCTTGACGACCGGCAGGTCGTCGCCCGGGAACTCGTAGTCGGACAGCAGCTCGCGGACCTCCATCTCGACGAGCTCGAGGATCTCCTCGTCGTCGACCATGTCGGCCTTGTTGAGCGCCACGACGATGTAGGGGACGCCGACCTGGCGGGCCAGGAGGACGTGCTCCTTCGTCTGCGGCATCGGGCCGTCGGTGGCGGCGACGACGAGGATCGCACCGTCCATCTGGGCGGCACCGGTGATCATGTTCTTCACGTAGTCGGCGTGACCGGGGCAGTCGACGTGGGCGTAGTGACGGCCCTCCGTCTGGTACTCGATGTGCGCGATGGAGATGGTGATGCCGCGCTGCTTCTCCTCGGGCGCCTTGTCGATGTCGTCGAACGCGAACACCGGGTTCAGGTCCGGGTACTTGTCGTGCAGGACCTTGGAGATTGCAGCCGTCAGCGTCGTCTTACCGTGGTCGATGTGACCGATGGTGCCGATGTTGACGTGCGGCTTGGTCCGCTCGAACTTTGCCTTCGCCACTTGATGTCCTCCTCAGGACTCTTCTTGTGAAACGCCGTTACGACCGGGCAGGACGTGGCGTCGTACTTGGGGGGGTTGGTTGGGATGACTTCTCAGCCGAGACCAGCGACCAGTCTAGCGGTCACTCGCCACGGGTCTTCTTGATGATCTCCTCGGACACCGACTTCGGGACCTCGGCGTAGGAGTCGAACTCCATCGAGTAGTTCGCCCGACCCTGGGTCTTGGACCGCAGGTCGCCCACGTACCCGAACATCTCCGACAGCGGGACGAGGCCCCGAACGACCTTCGCACCGCTGATGTCCTCCATGGCCTGGATGTGGCCGCGGCGGGAGTTGATGTCGCCGATGACGTCCCCCATGTAGTCCTCGGGGGTGCGCACCTCGACGGCCATCATCGGCTCGAGCAGGACCGGCTCGCACTTGCGCACGGCCTCCTTGAGGGCCATCGACCCGGCGATCTTGAACGCCATCTCCGAGGAGTCGACGTCGTGGTAGGCACCGTCGAGCAGGGTCGCCTTGATCCCGACGAGCGGGTAGCCGGCGAGCACGCCGTACTGCATGGCGTCCTGGATGCCGTGGTCGACCGAGGGGATGTACTCGCGGGGCACGCGGCCACCGGTGACCTTGTTCGCGAACTCGTACAGCTCGCCCTCGGCGGTGTCGAGCGGCTCGAGCGCGATCTGCACCTTCGCGAACTGGCCGGACCCACCGGTCTGCTTCTTGTGGGTGTAGTCGTACTTGTCGATGGAGCGCTTGATCGTCTCGCGGTAGGCCACCTGCGGCTTGCCGACGTTGGCCTCGACCTTGAACTCGCGACGCATCCGGTCGACGAGGATGTCGAGGTGCAGCTCGCCCATGCCGGCGATGATCGTCTGGCCAGTGTCCTCGTCGAGGTGCACCTGGAAGGTCGGGTCCTCCTCGGCGAGCTTCTGGATGGCCGTGCCGAGCTTCTCCTGGTCGCCCTTGGTCCTGGGCTCGATGGCCACCTGGATGACCGGCTCCGGGAAGGTCATCGACTCGAGGACGACGGGCTTGTCGATGTCGCACAGGGTGTCGCCGGTCGTCGTGTTCTTCAGGCCGATGGCGGCGTAGATGTGGCCGGCGAGGGCCCCGTCGACGGGGTTCTCCTTGTTGGCGTGCATCTGGAAGAGCTTGCCGATGCGCTCCTTCTTGACCTTCGTCGCGTTGAGCACCTGGGTGCCGGCGGAGATCTGGCCGGAGTAGACCCGGATGAAGGTGAGCGTGCCGAAGAACGGGTGCGAGGCGACCTTGAACGCCAGGGCCGAGAACGGCTCGTCCTTGCTCGGCTCCCGGACGATCTTCTCCTCGTCGTTGCCGGGCGCGTGGCCCTCCATCGCGGGGACGTCGAGGGGCGAGGGGAGGTAGTCGATGACGGCGTCGAGCATCGGCTGCACGCCGCGGTTCTTGAAGGCGGAGCCGCACAGGACGGGGTAGACCTCGGAGGCGATCGTCAGCGTGCGGATGCCCGCCTTGATCTCCTCGGGGGTCAGCTCGCCACCCTCGAGGTACTTCTCCATGAGCGTGTCGTCGGACTCGGCCACGCGCTCGATGAGGTGGTGCCGGTACTCCTCGACCTGGTCGGCGAGCTCGGCCGGGATCTCCTGGATCTCGTACTTGGCGCCGAGGGTGACGTCGCCCTTGGCGTCGCCCGGCCACACGAGGGCGCGCTTGTAGATGAGGTCGATGACGCCGACGAAGTCGTTCTCGGCTCCGATCGGCAGCTGGAGCACGAGCGGCTCGGCGCCGAGGCGGTCCTTGATCGTGTCGACCGTGAAGTAGAAGTCCGCGCCGAGCTTGTCCATCTTGTTCACGAAGCAGATGCGCGGCACGTTGTACTTGTCGGCCTGGCGCCACACCGTCTCGGACTGCGGCTCGACACCCTCCTTGCCGTCGAAGACGGCGACGGCGCCGTCGAGGACGCGCAGCGAGCGCTCGACCTCGACGGTGAAGTCGACGTGTCCGGGGGTGTCGATGATGTTGACCTGGTGGTCCTCCCAGAAGGAGGTGACCGCGGCCGACGTGATCGTGATGCCGCGCTCCTTCTCCTGCTCCATCCAGTCGGTCGTCGAGGCGCCGTCGTGCGTCTCACCCATCTTCCGGTTGACGCCGGTGTAGAAGAGGATGCGCTCGGTCACCGTCGTCTTGCCGGCGTCGATGTGCGCCATGATGCCGATGTTGCGGACCTTCTTGAGGTCCGTCAGGACGTCCTGTGCCACGGTCGTGTTCTCGTCTCGTTCGCGGTGTGTGCGGGTTCGGGTGCGCGTCGGTGAGGACCGCCCACCGCCCCGGAGTGCCGTCGCGCCTGGCGCGGCCGGCACCCCGGGGCGCGGGGTCACCAGCGGTAGTGGGCGAAGGCCTTGTTCGACTCGGCCATCTTGTGGGTGTCCTCGCGGCGCTTGACCGCGGCGCCGAGGCCGTTGGACGCGTCGAGGATCTCGTTCATGAGGCGCTCGGTCATCGTCTTCTCGCGACGCTGGCGCGAGTAGCCGACGAGCCAGCGCAGCGACAGGGTCGTCGCGCGGTTGGGCTTGACCTCGATCGGCACCTGGTAGGTCGCACCGCCGACGCGGCGGGACTTGACCTCGAGGGTGGGCTTGATGTTGTCGAGCGCGCGCTTGAGCGTCTGCACCGGGTCGGTACCGGTCTTCTCGCGGCAGCCCTCGAGGGCGCCGTAGACGATGGTCTCGGCGATCGACTTCTTGCCGTCGAGGAGGATCTTGTTGACGAGCGAGGTCACGAGCGGGCTCTGGTAGACCGGGTCGACGACGAGCGGCCGCTTCGGAGCGGGTCCCTTGCGAGGCATCAGGCCTTACCCTTCTTCGCGCCGTAGCGGCTGCGCGCCTGCTGACGGTTCTTCACGCCCTGGGTGTCGAGGGCGCCACGGATGATCTTGTAGCGCACGCCGGGGAGGTCCTTGACCCGCCCGCCGCGCACGAGCACCATCGAGTGCTCCTGGAGGTTGTGGCCGACGCCCGGGATGTAGGCCGTGACCTCGATGCCGCTCGTGAGGCGCACGCGGGCGACCTTGCGCAGGGCGGAGTTCGGCTTCTTCGGGGTCGTCGTGTACACGCGCGTGCACACGCCGCGGCGCTGCGGAGAGCCCTTGAGGGCAGGAGTCTTGACCTTCGTGGTCTTGTCCTGCCGGCCCTTGCGCACCAGCTGGTTGATGGTAGGCAACCTGGATCCTTTGCTCGTCTCGTCGATGCCGCAGCAGCGGTGCCGCAGCTCCTTGGTGTATCCGGTGCTCGACCCCCGTGGTCGGGCGTGTCGCACCGGGTGCTCTTCCCTGCACTCCCCATGCATCACCTCGGAAGAGGATGTGGGGCGCCCGGCAAGAGGTGGGCGGGGCCGTCGCTCGACGCCTCGCGGCGGTGAGGTCGACTCCAGGGTCTGGGCCTAGCCAGACACGGTGTCCAAGATTACCGGTCCGCGGGGGCCGCTCCAAATCGGTAACCTGCGTCGGGTCGCCGGCGGGCGGGCTAGCCGGCGGTGACGTCGAAGGCGGGGGCGTAGGCGAACGGCCCGGCGAGCTCGGGTCGCCACGCCTGCAGCCGGCGCACGAGGAAGAAGCGGTCCTCCCAGGGCCCGGGTGACCCGATGCCGTGCGCGGCCGCGGTCTCGAAGCCGAAGTGGGCGTACCAGCCGGGGTCGCCGAGCAGGACGACGGAGGGTTCGCGCCGCTGGTCCGCGGTGACGAGGACCGCCGCCACGAGCGCGGACCCGATCCCCTCCCCCTGGTGCTCCGGAGCCACCGCGATCGGGCCGAGGCCGACCGAGGGCCCCTCCCCCATGGTCGCCCGGCTGCACACGACGTGCCCGACGACCTCGCCGTGCAGGTCGGCGACGAGGGTCAGCGAGTCGAGCACGTCGCCGGCGGCGCGCAGGCGGTCGAGGATGCGCGTCTCGACGGAGTGCGCGGCCCCGTCGGGCACCCCGAACGCCGCGTCGTGGAGCGCACGGGTCGGCTCCTCGTCGCCGGGCAGCTCGCGTCGGATGACGAGGTCGGGGTTCATCGCCTCATCCTCGCAGCCGGCGAGGGTGCGGCGAGCGATGGCGCGGGCGCGGCGGCCCGCCTAGCTCGCGCGGCTGACCCGGCTCGCGCGGGTCGCCGGCGCCGGGTCGGCCGTGGGTGCCGTGGCTGCCGTGGATGCCGTGGCGTCCGGACCGGGCAGCCGCACCCTGGGTGCCGCCGCACCGGCCGGCACACGGAGCCGCCCGATGACGTGGTGGCTCACGACGCAGAAGGCGATCGTGGCGCCCACGGCCTCCAGGGTCTCCTCGAGGAGCACGAGGCTCACCTGGATCACCGAGGCCGCGTCCCGTGCGGTCGCGCCGTAGAGCGACTCCACCCCGAGCGCCCCGAGGAAGAAGACGCCAGCCGCGATCAGGAGGCCACGCGTCACCTGCCGCGGGAGGCTGCGTGCGACCAGGAACAGGGTCGCCGCGACCAGGGCGAGGACGACGACGCCTGGCAGGACCCAGGCGTAGGTCGGGACCGAGATGCCGAGGCCGGCGGTGATCCGGTCCATCCGCTCGTGCAGCCGGGTCGCCTCGTCGAGGCTGAGCAGGGCCGCCGTGACGGCGACGGCCGTCCACGAGCGCGCCACGCCCTTGGGCTCGCCCCAGGCCGACAGCGCGGCGAAGAGCGCGATGCCGAGCAGGAGGCCGGCCGTCCACCAGGTCGGGAGGTTTCCCTCGCGCCCCATGTGGAGGTAGCGCTGGAGCTCTTCGAGGCTCGACCCCTTGGGGATGAGCCGGCTCAGCACGAAGAGAAGCACGACCACGGCCGTGCCGGTCAAGGCCAGGCGTACCAGGCCGTCCACCCGTTCACCCCGCGTCGTCATCGGCCCAGTATGGGGACTCGGTCGGCTCGCTTCGGGGAGGCGCGGCCGGGATCGAGAGGACATTCTCGTCGAGGGCCCCGGACGCGGACGGGCGGGGAGGCGCGGTGGTGACCCACCGGCATCCCCGCCCGTCGCGCGTGGAGGAGTGCGCCGCTCAGATGCGGTCGAGCCCCAGCTCGCTGTCGTCGAGCCGGACGGCCTCACCCGAGCCGGGCCCGAACGCGGCGTAGCTGTAGTCGTCGTAGCTCGGCATGGAGTACATCGCGGCCTTGGCCTCCTCGGTCGGCTCCACCGTGATGTCGCGGTAGCGGGGCAGACCCGTGCCGGCCGGGATGAGCTTGCCGAGGATGACGTTCTCCTTGAGCCCGAGGAGGGAGTCGGACTTGCCCTCCATGGCGGCCTCGGTGAGCACGCGGGTCGTCTCCTGGAACGACGCCGCCGACAGCCACGACTCGGTCGCGAGCGACGCCTTCGTGATGCCCATGAGCTCGGGGCGGCCCGAGGCGGGCTTGCCGCCCTCGGCCACGACGCGGCGGTTCTCGTCCTCGAACCGGCCACGCTCGGCGAGCATGCCGGGCAGGAGGTCGGCGTCGCCCGACTCGATGATCGTGATCCGGCGCAGCATCTGCCGGACGATGACCTCGATGTGCTTGTCGTGGATCGACACGCCCTGCTGGCGGTAGACGTTCTGGACCTCGTCGACGAGGTGCATCTGCGTCTGGCGCGGGCCGAGGATGCGCAGCACGTTCTTCGGGTCGATGTTGCCGACCGTGAGGCGGGTGCCGACCTCGACATGCTGGCCGTCCTGGACGAGCAGGCGGGCCCGCTTCGTCACCGGGTAGGCGTGCTCCTCGGAGCCGTCGTCCGGCGTGAGCAGGATGCGCCGCGCCTTGTCGGTCTCCTCGATGGTGATCCGGCCGGAGGCCTCGGCGATCGGGGCGACCCCCTTCGGGGTGCGTGCCTCGAACAGCTCGACGACCCGCGGCAGGCCCTGGGTGATGTCGTCACCAGCCACACCACCGGTGTGGAAGGTGCGCATCGTCAGCTGGGTGCCGGGCTCACCGATCGACTGGGCCGCGATGATGCCGACCGCCTCGCCGATGTCGACGAGCTTGCCGGTGGCCAGCGAGCGGCCGTAGCACAGGGCGCAGGTGCCGACCTTGGAGTCGCAGGTGAGGACCGAACGGATCTTCACCGAGTCGACCCCGGCGGCGAAGAGCGCGCCGATGACGACGTCACCGAGGTCCATGCCGGCCTCGGCGAGCACCTCTCCGTCCTGGACGACGTCCTCGGCGAGCGTGCGTGCGTAGACCGAGGTCTCGACGTCGTCGTGGACCGAGCGGGTGCCGGTGCGCTCGTCGATCGCCGCGATCGGCATCGGCAGGCCGCGCTCGGTGCCGCAGTCGTCCTCGCGGATGATGACGTCCTGCGACACGTCGACGAGGCGACGGGTGAGGTAGCCCGAGTCGGCGGTGCGCAGCGCGGTGTCCGCGAGGCCCTTGCGAGAGCCGTGCGTCGAGATGAAGAACTCGAGCACCGACAGGCCCTCGCGGAAGTTCGCACGGATCGGCCGCGGGATGATGTCGCCCTTCGGGTTCGACACCAGGCCGCGCATGCCGGCGATCTGGCGCAGCTGCATCCAGTTGCCGCGAGCACCCGAGGACACCATCCGGTAGATGGTGTTCGTCCGCGGGATGTTGGCCTCCATCTCCTTGGCGATCTCGTTCGTCGCCTGGGTCCAGATCTCGATGAGCTCCTGCCGGCGCTCGTCGTCGGTGATGAGGCCGCGCTCGTACTGGGTCTGGACCTTGGTGGCCTTCTCCTCGTAGCCCTCGAGGATCTCGAGCTTGCGCGGCGGGGTGACGACGTCGGAGATGGCGACCGTCGTGCCCGAGCGGGTCGCCCAGTGGAAGCCGTACTCCTTGAGCGCGTCGAGGCTCGCCGCGACCTGCACCTTGCTGTAGCGCTCGGCGAGGTCGTTGACGATCGTCGACAGGCGCTTCTTGTCGACCTGGTCGTTGACGTACGGGTAGTCCTCGGGCAGCGTCTCGTTGAACAGGGCGCGCCCCAGGGTCGTCTCGACGAGCAGCGTGGCGGCGAAGCCCTCGTCGTCGAGCGCGACACCCTCGGGGAGGTCCGCGAGCGGGGTCGGGACGACGTGGGTGAGTCGGATCCGCACCGGGGAGCCGAGGTCGATCTCGCCCGCGTCGAAGGCCATCCGGGCCTCGGACACGGTCGAGAACACGCGGCCGGCGCCGGCGCCGTCGTCCACCTGCGTGGTGAGGTGGTACAGGCCGATGATCATGTCCTGGGTGGGCATAGTCACCGGTCGACCGTCGGCCGGCTTGAGGATGTTGTTCGAGGACAGCATGAGGATGCGGGCCTCGGCCTGCGCCTCCGCCGACAGCGGCACGTGCACGGCCATCTGGTCACCGTCGAAGTCCGCGTTGAAGGCGGTGCACACGAGCGGGTGGATCTGGATGGCCTTGCCCTCGACGAGCTGCGGCTCGAAGGCCTGGATGCCGAGCCGGTGCAGCGTGGGTGCGCGGTTGAGCAGCACCGGGTGCTCGGTGATGACCTCCTCGAGCACGTCCCACACGACCGAGCGCTGGCGCTCGACCATGCGCTTGGCCGACTTGATGTTCTGGGCGTGGTCGAGGTCGACGAGGCGCTTCATGACGAACGGCTTGAACAGCTCGAGCGCCATCTGCTTGGGCAGGCCGCACTGGTGCAGCTTGAGCTGCGGGCCGACGACGATGACCGAGCGGCCGGAGTAGTCGACGCGCTTGCCGAGCAGGTTCTGGCGGAACCGTCCCTGCTTGCCCTTGAGCATGTCGGACAGCGACTTGAGCGGTCGGTTGCCGGGACCCGTGACCGGGCGGCCGCGACGGCCGTTGTCGAAGAGGCTGTCGACGGCCTCCTGGAGCATCCGCTTCTCGTTGTTGACGATGATCTCGGGCGCACCGAGGTCGAGCAGCCGCTTGAGGCGGTTGTTGCGGTTGATGACGCGGCGGTAGAGGTCGTTGAGGTCCGAGGTCGCGAAGCGGCCACCGTCGAGCTGCACCATCGGGCGCAGGTCCGGAGGGATGACCGGGACGGCGTCGAGGACCATGCCCGAGGGCTGGTTCGTCGTCGTCTGGAAGGCGCTGACGACCTTGAGCCGCTTGAGCGCACGGGTCTTGCGCTGGCCCTTGCCGGTCGCGATGATCTCGCGCAGCAGCTCGGCCTCGGCGTCCAGGTCGAAGGTCTGCAGGCGCTTCTGGATCGCCGCGGCGCCCATGCCACCCTCGAAGTAGAGGCCGAAGCGGTCCCGCATCTCGCGGTACAGCACCTCGTCGCCCTCGAGGTCCTGGACCTTGAGGTTCTTGAAACGGTCCCAGACCTGCTCGAGCCGCTCGACGGCCTGGTCGGCCCGGCGGCGGATGGCGTTCATCTCGCGCTCGGCCGAGTCGCGCACCTTGCGCTTGGCGTCGGACTTGGCGCCCTCGGCCTCGAGGGCGGCGATGTCGGTCTCGAGCTTCTTCGCGCGGGCGTCGATGTCGGCGTCGCGCCGGTTCTCGATCTCGCGCTTCTCGACCTGGATCTGCGCCTCGAGCGAGGGCAGGTCGGCGTGCCGCTGGTCGACGTCGACGCTCGTGATCATGTACGCGGCGAAGTAGATGACCTTCTCGAGGTCCTTCGGGGCGAGGTCGAGCAGGTAGCCCAGCCGGCTCGGGACGCCCTTGAAGTACCAGATGTGGGTGACGGGGGCGGCGAGCTCGATGTGGCCCATCCGCTCACGGCGCACCGCGGCCCGGGTGACCTCGACGCCGCAGCGCTCGCAGATGATGCCCTTGAAGCGCACCCGCTTGTACTTGCCGCAGGCGCACTCCCAGTCCCGGGTCGGGCCGAAGATCTTCTCGCAGAAGAGTCCGTCCTTCTCGGGCTTGAGGGTGCGGTAGTTGATCGTCTCGGGCTTCTTGACCTCGCCGTGGCTCCACTCGCGGATGGAGTCGGCGGTGGCGAGCCCGATCCGGAGCTCGTCGAAGAAGTTGACATCGAGCACGTTGTGCTTCCTTACTTTCGTCCTGCTGAACGTTTCTCTGTGTCAGTGGTCCGGGCTACTGCTCGGACACGCTGCGCGTGGCGTTTCGCCTGTTCCGGCAGACCGAGCTCGCTTCGCTCGCGGCCTCCCGGGCTGTGACCGGGTCGCTGGGCGACCCGGTCACAGCGCGATCACACTTCCTCGACCGAACTCGGCTCGCGCCGGGACAGGTCGATGCCGAGCTCCTCCGCAGCACGGAAGACGTCCTCCTCGGCCTCGCGCATCTCGATGGTCGTGCCGTCGCTGGACAGCACCTCCACGTTGAGGCAGAGGCTCTGCATCTCCTTGATGAGCACCTTGAAGGACTCGGGGATGCCGGGCTCGGGAATGTTGTCGCCCTTGACGATGGCCTCGTACACCTTGACGCGGCCGTTGACGTCGTCGGACTTGATCGTGAGCAGCTCCTGGAGCGCGTAGGCCGCGCCGTACGCCTCGAGGGCCCAGACCTCCATCTCACCGAAGCGCTGGCCGCCGAACTGGGCCTTACCACCGAGCGGCTGCTGGGTGATCATCGAGTACGGACCCGTGCTGCGCGCGTGGATCTTGTCGTCCACGAGGTGGTGCAGCTTGAGGATGTACATGTAGCCCACGGACACCGGCTCCGGGAACGGCTCGCCGGAGCGGCCGTCGAAGAGGCGGGCCTTCCCGGTGCCGTCGATGAGGCGCAGGTCGTCGCGCGTCGTCAGCGTCGAGTCGAGCAGGCCGACGATCTCGTCCTCGCGGACACCGTCGAAGACCGGGGAGGCGACGCGGGTGCCGGCCGGCGCCGAGCGGGCGTCGTCCGGGATGAGGCGGGCCCACTCGGGGTTGCCCGCGATCTCCCAGCCGCGGCTGGCGGCCCAGCCCAGGTGCAGCTCGAGGATCTGGCCGACGTTCATGCGGCCGGGCACACCGAGCGGGTTGAGGACGACGTCGACGGGGGTGCCGTCCTCGAGGAAGGGCATGTCCTCGACCGGGAGGATCTTGGAGATGACGCCCTTGTTGCCGTGGCGGCCCGCGAGCTTGTCGCCATCGGTGATCTTGCGCTTGTTCGCGACGTAGACACGAACGAGCTGGTTGACGCCCGGGGGCAGCTCGTCGCCCTCGTCCTTGTCGAAGACCTTGACGCCGATGACGGTGCCGGTCTCGCCGTGGGGAACCTTGAGGGAGGTGTCGCGGACCTCGCGGGCCTTCTCGCCGAAGATGGCGCGCAGGAGGCGCTCCTCCGGGGTCAGCTCCGTCTCACCCTTGGGTGTGACCTTGCCGACGAGCAGGTCGCCGTCGCGGACCTCGGCGCCGATGCGGATGATGCCGCGCTCGTCGAGGTCGGCGAGGACGTCCTCGGAGACGTTGGGGATGTCCCGGGTGATCTCCTCGGGCCCGAGCTTGGTGTCGCGGGCGTCGACCTCGTGCTCCTCGATGTGGATCGAGGACAGCACGTCGTCCTGGACGAGGCGCTGGCTGAGGATGATCGCGTCCTCGTAGTTGTGCCCCTCCCACGGCATGAAGGCGACGAGCAGGTTGCGCCCGAGCGCCATCTCACCACCGTCGGTCGCGGGACCGTCGGCGATGAGGCCACCGGCCTCGACGCGGTCGCCCTCGGAGACGATGACGCGCTGGTTGTAGGAGTTGCCCTGGTTGGACCGGCTGAACTTGTTGATCCGGTAGGTGCGTGACGTGCCGTCGTCACCGGCGACGGTGACGAGGTCGGCGGAGACCTCCGTGACGACGCCGGCCTTCTCGGCGATGACGACGTCACCGGAGTCGACGGCCGCGCGGTACTCCATGCCGGTGCCGACGAGCGGTGCCTCGGCGCGCACGAGCGGCACGGCCTGGCGCTGCATGTTCGAGCCCATGAGGGCGCGGTTGGCGTCGTCGTGCTCGAGGAACGGGATGAGGGCCGTCGCCGCGGACACCATCTGGCGCGCCGAGACGTCGATGTAGTCGACGTCCTCGGCCGGGACGTACTCGACCTCGCCACCCTTGACGCGCACGAGGACGCGCTCGTGGGCGAACGCCGTGCCCTCCTCGTTGAGCGTGGCGTTGGCCTGCGCGATGACGTGCTCGTCCTCCTCGTCGGCGGACAGGTAGTGCACCTCGTCGGTGAGCCGGCCCTTGGTCACCTTGCGGTACGGGGTCTCGATGAACCCGAACGCGTTGATCCGGCCGTAGGACGCGAGCGAGCCGATGAGGCCGATGTTCGGGCCCTCAGGGGTCTCGATCGGGCACATCCTGCCGTAGTGCGAGGAGTGGACGTCGCGGACCTCCATGCCGGCGCGGTCGCGCGAGAGGCCACCCGGGCCGAGCGCGGAGAGTCGGCGCTTGTGCGTCAGGCCGGCAAGGGGGTTGTTCTGGTCCATGAACTGGGAGAGCTGGCTGGTGCCGAAGAACTCCTTGATGGACGCCACGACCGGGCGGATGTTGATGAGCGTCTGCGGCGTGATGGCCTCGACGTCCTGGGTCGTCATCCGCTCGCGCACGACGCGCTCCATCCGGGACAGACCGGTGCGGACCTGGTTCTGGATGAGCTCGCCGACGTTGCGCAGGCGACGGTTGCCGAAGTGGTCGATGTCGTCGGTCTCGACGCGGACCTCGACGTCCTCACCGCGGCGGCGGCCGGCGATGACCTCCTCGCCGGCGTGGAGGGCGACGAGGTACTTGATCGTGGCGACGATGTCCTCGATCGTCAGGGTCGACTGCGAGAGCTCGCCCTCGAGGCCGAGCTTCTTGTTGATCTTGTACCGGCCGACCTTCGCGAGGTCGTAGCGCTTGCCGTTGAAGTACAGGTTGTCGAGGAGGGTCTGCGCGGCCTCCTTGGTCGGCGGCTCACCCGGACGCAGCTTGCGGTAGATGTCGAGCAGCGCGTCGTCCTGGCCCGTCGTGTGGTCCTTCTCGAGGGTCAGGTTCATCGACTCGTAGGAGCCGAACTCCTCGCGGATGTCGGCCTCGGTCATGCCGAGGGCCTTGAGGAGGACGGTGACCGACTGCTTGCGCTTGCGGTCGACGCGCACGCCGACCATGTCGCGCTTGTCGATCTCGAACTCGAGCCAGGCGCCCCGGCTCGGGATGACCTTGGTCGTGTAGATGTCCTTGTCGGACGTCTTGTCGGGGGTGCGCTCGAAGTAGACGCCCGGGCTGCGCACGAGCTGCGAGACGACGACGCGCTCGGTGCCGTTGATGATGAAGGTGCCGCGCTCGGTCATGAGCGGGAAGTCGCCCATGAAGACCGTCTGGCTCTTGATCTCACCGGTCGTGTTGTTCATGAACTCGGCGGTGACGAACAGGGGCGCGGAGTAGGTCTGGTCGCGCTCCTTGCAGTCCTCGATGGAGTACTTGACCTCCTCGAAGCGGTGGTCGCGGAAGCTCAGCGACATCGAGCCGCTGAAGTCCTCGATGGGCGAGATCTCCTCGAAGATCTCCTCGAGGCCGGAGCGGTCGGGGACGTCGTCCCGACCGGCGGCCTTGGCCGCGGCGACCCGGGCCTGCCAGCGCTCGTTGCCGAGGAGCCAGTCGAAGCTCTCGGTCTGGAGTGCGAGGAGGTCGGGGACCTCCATGGGCTCACGGATCTTTCCGAAGGAAAGACGGCCGGTCACCGTCATTGCGGTGTTCATGTGCTTGGACGTGGTGCGCGAGGCAGCCAAGGAGGGTTCCTTCCACGGGCCTGTTCAGACTTCTGGGCTGGCTGCGTCCGACCGGGACAGGTCCACCGTGGCCACCGCGTCACGCTTTCCTCCCGGGGAACCGGGGGCATGGCGACACGGCTCGTCGGCGAGCAAGGGAAGGTAGGGGCAGCGCAAAGAGATAGCATACCCGAGAACGACGCGGCCGTCCAGCCCGGTCCAGCCGTGCGGCTCGGGCGACGGCCACCCGCCGGAGCGGGCGACGCGAACAGGATGGCCCCCAGGCCGCCGCGCGTCAAGGCGCCGGGCCCACCCACACGCGCCGGACGGCATCCGCTGGCCCCCGGCACGGCGAACGGGCGGGCCCGGACCATCGGTCCGGACCCGCCCGTTCGAGGTGCGCGTCAGTCCCCCGAAGGGGACGGCCTCACTTGAGGGTGACGGTCGCGCCGGCGCTCTCGAGCTGCTCCTTGGCCTTGTCGGCCGCGGCCTTGTCGACCTTCTCGAGGACGGGCTTGGGGGCCCCGTCGACGAGGTCCTTGGCCTCCTTGAGGCCGAGGGAGGTCAGCGCGCGGACCTCCTTGATGACGGCGATCTTCTTGTCGCCGGCCGCCTCGAGGACGACGTCGAACTCGTCCTGCTCCTCGGCGGCGGCGGCGTCGCCACCACCGGCGGCGGGAGCGCCCGCGGCGGCGACCGCGACGGGGGCGGCGGCGGTGACGCCGAAGGTCTCCTCGAACTGCTTGACGAACTCGGAGAGCTCGATGAGGGTCATCTCCTTGAAGGCGTCAAGGAGCTCGTCGGTGCTGAGCTTGGCCATGATGGCGTCCTTTCTCTACTGCGGTGTGCCGTGAGTGGCGTTTACGTGGTGAGCGGACCCGGGGGTCAGCTCGCGTCGCCACCCTCGGCGACGTCGGTGGCCTCGGCCGCGGGTGCGGCGTCGGCGGGGGCCTCGTCGGCGGCGGCCGGGGCGGGGGCGCCGGAGACCGGGCCTTCCGTCTCGACCTTCGCCCGCAGCGCGTCGACCGTGCGAGCGGCCTGCGAGAGCGGAGCGGCGAAGAGGTAGACCGCCTTGCTGAGCGAGGCGTTCATGGCGCCGGCCAGCTTGGCGAGGAGGACCTCGCGGGACTCGAGGTCCGCGAGCTTGGCGATCTCGGCGGCGCTGAGGGCCTTGCCGTCCAGCACACCGCCCTTGATCACGAGATGCGGGTTTGCCTTGGCGAAGTCACGCAGACCCTTGGCAGCCTCGACCGGGTCGCCCTCGACGAAGGCGATGGCGGTCGGTCCGACGAGCTGACCGTCGAACGCGGTCACCCCGGCGTCCTTGGCGGCGAGCTGGGTCAGCGTGTTCTTGACCACGGCGTAGGTCGCGTTGCCCCGCAGGGAGTTGCGCAGGTCGGTGATCTGCTTCACCGTGAGCCCGCGGTACTCCGTGAGGACGGCGGCGTTCGAGCTCTTGAACTTGTCCGAGAGCTCGGCGATGGCCGCGGCCTTGTCGGCACGAGACATGGGCGCCTCCTTCCGTCGTGTGGACCTCCGGGTGAGGGCCCGACACGAGAAGGAGCCCCGGCGCAGGGCACGGGGCTCGTCAGGAGGCAGGTCGCGGAGCGGGGCTCCACGGCAGCCGAGGCTGATGGTCGTGGCCTGCGCTGGTCGCCCGCTCTCAGCGGAACCTTCGGTCTCGTGCGGGTGCACGCGACAACCGGCGGTCTTCGGTCGGGTCCACCCTACGGGCCGCCGCCCGCCACGGCCAAATCGTTCTCTCGGGCCCGCCCGGGGCGCGGTCCGAGGACCCGGGCGACCCGCCCGCGTCAGGCGACGACGACGTCGTCGGCCTGCTGTCCAGCCGCCCGCCGCACGACGAGGGCGAGCACGAGGAAGACGATGCCCCAGGCCACGGCGATGATGCCGAGCAGGAACGTCACGCCGACGGCCGCGGCCCCGGGGTTGGCGACGAACAGCCAGCCGAGCACGATGTCGAGCAGTGCCCCGAGGACGAGCAGCCAGCGGGGCGCGGACCGAGTCGAGCTGAACGCCCCGACGAGCTCGAAGAACCCGCGCACGAGCAGCCAGATGCCGAGCACCCAGGTCACCGCGGCGGCTGCCATCCCCGGACGGGTGAAGGCGATGAACGCGACGACGAGTGCCACGACGGCCATCCCGGCGAACAGCGCCCGCTGGCCGGTTCCCAGCCCGTGCCCGAAGGCTCCGGCGGCGAGCCCGATGCCGTCGACGAGGGCCCACACGCCCCACAGCACGACGACGACGACGATCGTCTGCTTCGGCCACGCGATGGCCACGATGCCGAACACGATGCCGATCACCCCGCGCAGCGCCAGCAGCTTCCACGACATGGTGAGGACGTCCTTGGGCACAGCGCTACCTCCGCGGGTCGTTCGGTGGCGTCGCCGGGCGGGGCCCGGCGACGGGGTCGGTCGGGTCGGCGGGGCCGGATGCCGTCCGCGCGGCGGGAGCGTCCCCCGCACCCCCCACCCCGGGGTCCGGGTCGGCGTGGGTGTCGGCCTCGGCTCCGGTGTGGGCCTCGGCCTCGCTGTCGGCTGGCGGCACCCCGGACAGCAGTGGCCCGAGCCAGCGGGCCTGGGGGTCGACGTCGACGAGCAGCGCCTTGAGCAGCAGGGTGAGGGGCAGCGCGAGAATCGCCCCGAGCGGGCCGAGCACCCAGGCCCAGAAGGCCAGCGACAGGAACGTCAGCGTCGTCGTCAGCCCGAGGGCGTCGGCCTGGAACTTCGGCTGGATGATCGACTGGATGACGAAGTTGATGACGGAGTACAGGGCGATGACGGCGAGCATGAGGCTCGGCCCGCCCTCGAGCAGCCCGATGATCGCCGGCGGGATGACGCCGATGACGAAGCCGATGTTCGGGATGAAGTTCGTGACGAAGGCGAGCACGCCCCACACGAAGGCGCCGGGGATGCCGAGCAGGGCGAGGACGACGCCGTCGATGACCGCGACGATGAGGCCGAAGATCGCCGAGACCGTGAGGTAGGTGCGGGTGCCCTTCGCGAACGACGTCAGCGCGTCGACGACGCTGGGGCGTTCGCCCCGGGCCGCGAACAGGTTGCGTGGGAACTTGCCCGAGTCGAACCCGATGAACAGCACGAGCGTGGCGATGAAGATCAGGCTGCCGATGACACCGGCCACGTTGGAGGCGAGACCCGTGAGGATGCCGGTGATCCGCCCCAGGTCCAGGCTCGAGGCGAGGCTGGCCACCTGCTCCTCCTGCAGGCCCAGGCTCGCGAGCCGGGACCCGAGCCCGTCGACGAGGTCGTCCATCTCCGAGGTGTACTGCGGGATGAGGCTCGCCAGCTTGGCGCCGGACACCGCGATCGAGACGACGAGGGTGATGAGGATGGCGTAGACGAGCAGGATCGTCACGAGGATGCCGGACCACACCGGCGCTCCACGCCGCTCCATGGCGGTGCGCACCGGGGCGACGGTGACGACGAGCACGACCCCGAGCGTGGTCGGCGCGACGAGCCAGGCCGTCTCGCGGATACCGGCGACGGCGAGGGTGACCGCGGCGAGGCCGAGCACGATGAGCAGCGGTCGCGGCAGGGCGTCCTGCCGCAGGACGCCCTGGCCCCCGTCGTACGCCGACGCCATGGGCACTCCTGTCCGATCGCCGTCCGGGTGCCGTGCGGCGTCCGGTCCGTCCCGAGGGTAGCGAGAGCGACCGACGCGCGTCTCGCCCTCCGGGGGTGGCCGCCACCGTGTCGCGCTCCCCGGCGTCGGAGACGGTGCTGGCGCCCGGGGCCGCTCGGCCCTGGCACCCGAGAGCCCGCCGCCCCGGTGGGGGTGGCGGGCTCTCGCGCGGTGCGGCCGTCAGGCCTCCGCGGCCTCCTCGAGGAGGTTGCGGGTCTTCGTGAAGTCGAGCGGGATACCGGGACCCATCGTCGTCGCGAGCGTGGCCTTGGTGATGTAGCGGCCCTTCGACGCGGAGGGCTTGAGTCGCAGGATCTCCTCGAGCGCGGTGGCGTAGTTCTCGACGAGGGCCTTCTCGTCGAAGGAGACCTTGCCGATGATGAAGTGGAGGTTCGCGTGCTTGTCGACGCGGAACTCGATCTTGCCGCCCTTGATGTCGGTCACGGCCTTGGCCGTGTCCATCGTGACGGTGCCCGTCTTCGGGTTCGGCATGAGCCCGCGCGGACCGAGGACCTTCCCGAGGCGGCCGACCTTGCCCATGAGGTCGGGCGTCGCCACGACGGCGTCGAAGTCGAGCCAGCCACCGGCCACCTTCTCGAGCATGTCGTCGGAGCCGACGAAGTCGGCGCCCGCGGCCTTGGCGGCCTCGGCCTTGTCGCCGTTGGCGAAGACGAGGACGCGAGCGGTCTTGCCCGTGCCGTGGGGGAGGTTGACCGTGCCGCGGACCATCTGGTCGGCCTTGCGCGGGTCGACGCCGAGGCGCAGGGCGACCTCGACGGTCTCGTCGTACTTCGCCGAGGCGGTCGACTTCGCGAGGCGGACGGCCTCGAGGGGGGCGTACGTGGCGTCGGCGCTGATCTTGTCGGCGGCGGCGCGGTAGGACTTGCTGCGCTTCATGTGCTGCTCCTGGGTGATGCGGTGGAGTCGTGGTCGTCGGGCCGGCGCTGGCCCTGCCACTGGTGGGCACCGCGGTGGCGCCCACCCGGCATCCGGTCGGATGCCGTGGAGGCCGGGCTCAGAGCTCGGTCTCGATGCCCATCTGGCGGGCCGTGCCGGCGATGATCTTCATCGCGGCGTCGACGTCGTTGGCGTTGAGGTCGGGCATCTTGGTCTCGGCGATCTCGCGGACCTGGTCCTTCGTCAGCTTGCCGGCCTTGACCTTGTGCGGCTCCCCGGAGCCCTTCTGGACGCCCGCGGCCTTCTTGATGAGCTCGGACGCCGGCGGCGTCTTCGTGATGAAGGTGAACGAGCGGTCTTCGTAGACCGTGATGACGACGGGGATGATGCTGCCGCGCTGGTGCTCGGTCGCCGCGTTGTACGCCTTGACGAACTCCATGATGTTGACGCCGTGCTGGCCGAGCGCCGGGCCGACCGGGGGCGCGGGGGTCGCGGCACCGGCCTGGATCTGCAGGTTGATGTACCCGGAGACCTTCTTCTTGGGGGGCATGTCTGTCCTTGTGTGGTGGTGATGATGGGCCGACGCCGTGGGCGATGACCCCTTTGCAGCCCCGGGTCCCCGGGGCGGGCTCCTTCGGGCCTAGAGCTTCGAGACCTGGCTGAAGGAGAGCTCGACCGGGGTCTCCCGGCCGAAGATCGAGACGAGCACCTTGAGCTTCTGGGTGTCGGGGTTGATCTCGGAGATCGTCGCGGGGAGGGTCTCGAACGGGCCGTCCATGACCGTGACCGACTCGCCGACCTCGAAGTCGACGACCGCGCTCTCGCGGCCGGCACCCGCGGCGGCGGCCTGGCCTCCGGCGGCCGGGGCGCCCGCGGATGCCTCGAGGTCGGCCGGCTTGATCATGCCGTAGACCTCGTCGAAGGTGAGCGGCACCGGCTGGTGCGCGTTGCCGACGAACCCGGTGACGCCGGGGGTGTGCCGCACGGCGCCCCACGACTCGTCGGTGAGGTCCATGCGCACGACGACGTAGCCCGGCATCCGGACCCGGCGCACGAGCTTGCGCTGGCCGCCCTTGATCTCGGTGACCTCCTCCATCGGCACCTGGATCTCGAAGATGTAGTCCTCCATGTTGAGGGAGGTGATCCGGGTCTCGAGGTTGGCCTTGACCCGGTTCTCGTAGCCCGCGTAGGAGTGCACGACGTACCACTCGCCGACCTTGCTGCGCAGGTCGTCCTTGAACGCCTGGACCGGGTCGACGGCCTCGAGCACGTCGCCGTCCTCGTCGACGGTGCCGGCCGCCTCGGCCTCCGCAGCCTCGGTCTCCTCGGCCGCTGTCTCCTCGGGCTCGCCGGCCTCCGCAGCCGCGGTCTCCTCGGCATCGCTCACGACGGTCTCGGTCGCCTCGCCCGAGCCATCGGGGGCGTCGGGCAGCACCTCGGGGGCGTCCGCGGACGCCACGTCGGGGTTGTCGGTCCACTGCTCGGACACGGGTGACCTCTTCCTTGTTCTCGGGTTGCCGGTGGTGTGTGCTCGCGGGTGCGCCGGGCGCAGCGTCAGGAGCCGAACACCAGGCCGACGAGCTTGCTGAAGCCGAGGTCGAGCGCGGCCACGAGCGCCATCATCACCGTGACGAACACGATGACGACGATCGTGTAGTTCCACAGCTCCGACCGCGTCGGCCGCACGACCTTGCGCAGCTCGTCGAGGATCTGGCTGACGAACAGCCCGAGCGCCTTGAACCACCGGGAGACGGGGTTGCCACCCCGGTCCTTCCCCTTGGCGGGTCGGGAGGGAGTCCTGGTCTGACCCACGTCAGTCACGGTGCCTCTTCACGTCGTCTGTCTGTCGGTGCCTTGCGCGCGGCACGACCGCGAAGGCACCCGTGGGGAGGGTGCAGTCGTGGACGAACCACACGTGCGACGCAGGGCAGGAGGGACTCGAACCCCCAACCGCCGGTTTTGGAGACCGGTGCTCTACCAATTGAGCCACTGCCCTACAGGGTGCCCGGTCGGGAGGGCTCCCTGCGGTGCGACCCTCGCCCTCGGGCACGCCGAAGGGTGGTTGGTCACACCGAGCGGCAAGCATACGGGACGCCCCGGCCCGGGCGCGAACTCGCCTCGCGGCGACGGCAGGGGCTCGCCGCGACGACCCGCGCCCCCATCAGCCCGGGTGCGGCGGGGCCTGCTCTGCCACGATAAGCCGGTGAGCACCCACAGCCCCGGCACCGCCGACCGCACCCCCCTCGCGCAGCGCTCCCCCGAAGAGCTCGCGACCTACCTCGAGCGCCAGCGGCGGGCCTATGCCGCACTCACGGAGCGCGGCCTGCGCCTCGACCTGACTCGCGGCAAGCCGAGCACCGCACAGCTCGACCTGTCCGACGCCCTGCTGCGACTGCCCGACGGGGTCACCGACGCCGACGGGGTCGACGTGCGCAACTACGGCGGCCTGAGCGGCCTGCGCGAGCTGCGCGAGATGTTCGCCGAGCTGCTCTGGGTCGACCCCGACCAGCTCGTCGCCGGCGGCAGCTCGAGCCTGACGATGATGCACGACGTGCTCGTCCAGCACCTCCTGCACGGCGGCGTCGACTCGCCCCGGCCCTGGCGCGACGAGGACAAGGTGACCTTCGTGTGCCCGGTGCCCGGCTACGACCGGCACTTCACGATGCTCGCGTCGTACGGCATCGAGATGCTCACCGTCCCGATGCGGGGCGACGGCCCGGACGTCGACGCCGTCGAGTCCCTCGTGCGTGACGACCCGAGCGTCAAGGGCATGTGGGTCGTGCCCACGTACGCCAACCCCTCCGGGTCGGTCGTGACCCAGGAGGTCGCCGGCCGGCTCGCGGCGATGCCGGCGGCTGCCCCCGACTTCCGCATCTTCTGGGACAACGCGTACGCCCTGCACCACCTGACCTCGAACGAGGCGAAGTCGGCCGACATCCTGTCGCTGGCGTCGGCGGCGGGCCACCCGCACCGCCCGGTCATGTTCGCCTCGACGAGCAAGATCACGTATGCCGGGGCGGGCGTCGCCTTCCTCGCGGCGTCGCGGGAGAACGTCGCCGCGTACCTGGGCCACCAGCAGTTCGCCTCGATCGGGCCCGACAAGGTCAACCAGCTGCGCCACGTCCAGTTCTTCGGGTCGGCCGAGGGGGTGCGCCAGCACATGGTGAGGCACCGAGAGATCCTCGCGCCGAAGTTCGCGGCCGTGGATGCCGCGCTCACCGCGGCCCTCGGCGGGCTCGGCGTCGCGGAGTGGACCCGTCCGGCCGGGGGGTACTTCGTGAGCCTCGACGTGCTCGACGGGTGCGCCGCCCGCGTCGTCACCCTGGCGAAGGAGGCGGGTATCGCGTTGACGCCCGCGGGGGCGTCCTTCCCCCACGGCGCCGACCCCCGCGACCGGAACATCCGGCTGGCCCCGTCGTTCCCCGAGCTCGAGGAGGTCGAGACGGCGATGGCGGGCGTTGCGACGTGCGTCGCCCTCGCCGCGGCCGAACGCCTGAGCGACGTAGGGTGAGGACATGTCGGAGCAGCAGGAGAACATGACGACCGACCTCGGCGCCTACAGCCTCGACGACGAGGACCAGCTCCAGCCCGAGGACACCCTCGTGGACGACTACGCCGGCGACGTCCTCGACCGGGGCTACTCGCCGCCGGACACCGACCGGGGGTCCCGCGCCCACGGGGTGACGCTCGAGGAGCAGCACCGCGACGAGACGATCGACGAACGGATCAGGCAGGAGGTCCCCGACCCCACCTCGGCGTACGGCGCCCCCGACAACGAGTCCGGGCTCGACGACCGCGACCGCGTCGGCGGCGACGACCCCGACAGCATCGCCGCGGAGGACGACTGGATCGGCGACGGTGAGGTGGGCGGCGCGCGGGCCGGACGCCTCGTGGCCCCCGATCACGGGTTCGGCGAGGACACCGAGAAGGACCTCGTCGGTGAGGACGTCGGCATCGACGGTGCGGCGGCCTCCGCCGAGGAGGCCGCGATGCACGTCATCGAGGACCGCGTCGACGACTCCGAGGACATCGACTCCGAGTGAGCCCGGTGGCCGCTGCGCCACAGCGGTCCGTCACGGACCTGCCGAAGGCGCACCTCCACCTGCACTTCACCGGCTCGATGCGGGTGGCGACGGTGCGCGAGCTCGCCGAGCAGCACGGCATCCGACTGCCGGCCTCCCTGACCACCGACTGGCCGCCGCGCTTCGAGACCGCCGACGCGCGCGGCTGGTTCCGGTTCCAGCGCCTGTACGACGCGGCGCGGGCGTGCGTGCGTGGCGAGGCCGACATGCGCCGGATCGTGCGTGAGGCCGCGCACGACGACGGCGCGGAGGGCTCGAGGTGGCTGGAGATCCAGGTCGACCCGACGTCGTACGCGCCGTTCGTCGGCGGGATCACGCCGGCGCTGGAGATCGTCCTGGACGAGGCCCGGACGGTGTCGGGCGAGGCGGGTGCGGCGTCGGTCGCGGTCGTCGTCGCGGCCAGCCGGATGCGGCACCCGCTCGAGGCGCGGACCCTGGCCCGGCTCGCCGCGCGGTACGCCGGGTCGGGACCGGGATCCGTCGTCGGGTTCGGGCTCTCGAACGACGAGCGCCGCGGTGACACGGCGGAGTTCGGGCCGGCGTTCCGGATCGCGCGGCGGGCCGGGCTCGCGCTCGTGCCCCACGCCGGTGAGCTGCTGGGTGCCGAGTCGGTGACGGCGACGCTCGACGCGCTCGCACCGGAGCGCCTCGGGCACGGGGTGCGGTCGGCCGAGGACCCGCGGGTGCTCGGCCGGGTCGTCGAGGAGCAGGTGGCGCTCGAGGTGTGCCCGCTGTCGAACGTCTCGCTCGGGGTGTACGACACACCGGGCGACGTGCCGCTGCGCACGCTCGTCGCGGCCGGGGCCCGCGTGGCCCTGGGGGCCGACGACCCGCTCATCTTCGGGTCCCGCCTCGGTGAGCAGTACGCGAGCGCGCGGGCCGACCACGGCTTCGGCGACGCCGAGCTGGCGGAGCTGGCCCGGGCGTCGTTCGCCGCGAGCCGGGCGCCGTCCGACGTCGTGGCCGAGGCGGAGCGCGAGGTCTCGGCGTGGCTCGAGGCTCCAGCCGGCTGAGCGCAGGCCGCGAGGGAGACTTGGCGGCGACGGGGACGGCACGGCGGCGAATGCGCGAAGGCGACGGCGCGGCGGCAAAGGCGACGGCGACGGCGCGGCGGCAAAGGCGACGGCGACGGCGCGGCGGTGAGCTCAGGCGACGGGGACGGCGCGGCGGTGAGCTCAGGCGACGGGGACGGCGCGGCGGTGAGCTCAGGCGACGGGGACGGCACGGCGGCGAAGGTGAGGGCGCGACGGCAAGGCGACGGTGAAGGTGGCTGTGGCGGGGCCCGGTGACGTTGGATTCCTCGTCCAGCGCCGGTGACGCGGTCAATGGCCGGGTTCGGCCGCTATATCGAATGCTCCCCTTGAGCGAGCACACCCACCGCTTGCGACGACCCGGAGCGAATCTCACATTGCCCTCCCCAGTCGAGCAAACGAGCCCTCGTGCCACCCCCACGGACGCATATCTCGATTCGCCCAATCTCAGCGAGCAACGTGCCCCAGACCACCTCGACGAGCGCATCTCCCGATTCGCCCAGTCTCAGCGAGCACCTGACCCGTGCCTGCCTGCCCCGTGCACATCTCGATGTGCTCTCGGACCGCGAGCATTCGATATAGCGCGCGTGAGCACCTGTCGCGGCAGGCCGAGCCGCGCCTCCGAATCGTCGCTTCTAGTGAGTGGTCCAGCCACCAAGGCGGCCCGAGGTGCGGCGCGCCCATCGCCCGCCAGGTCACCACCCCGCTCGACACCAGGTCCGCCACTCGCGCCCCGCCCCCAGCCCTGCGCTGCGCCCGACCGCCGGCCGTCGTGATCCACAGGCAGGGTCCAGGCCACACCTCGTCCACAGCCCCGGGCAGACACTGGCACCCACGGTCCCGACGCGGTGGGCTGGCGGCATGGAATGGAAACCCCGCATGTGGCCCACCTTCGCTGCCGAGCTGATCGACGCGAGGGCCTCCCTGCGGCTCGCGGACGAGGTCGGGCTGGCCGTGCGGGCGGATCGGCGCCGCCTCGGCATGAGCCAACGCGCCTACGCCGCGCACCGGGGCCTCACCCTCAGCGCCGTCATCCGGCTCGAGAGCGCAGCGGGCGGGATGAAGCTGGCGGACGTCGTCGCCGCCCTCGACGGCACGGCGTTCGTCCTGTGCCTGTGCCACCGGCCGCCCTCCGACGAGCCGGCGCCCGCAGCCGCCGTCCCAGTCCTCCCCGACCCGGCGGTGCGCCAGCCTCCTGCCACCACCGCCCTCGAGACCGGTTCCCTCGCCCGCGCCCGGCCCACAGCCGCACCACCCCCGGGTCCGACGGACCCCGCGACGCAGCCACCCCCGGCACCCCCGCTGCAGCCACCCCCGGATCCGCCCGCTCCCCGACCGGTGAGCCCCGCCTTCTGGCCGCGGTCCGAGCTCATCGCCCGGGTCCGCGGCGGCGGCCGCCGCTTCCCGGCGCACCACGACACCGAACAGGTCTCGAGCGCTCCCCCGTGGTGGTGGTACGCCGAGTCGAGCCGGGCGGGCACGGTCCCCCCGGACTGGTACGCCCCGCGGTTCACCCGACGCGGGGACCGCGCGTGCTGACCTCGGAAGCCCGTGACCCGCTACAGGGCGTCGCCGACGAGCACCGGCTCGTTGACGAGCGTCACCCCGAACGCCTCGCGCACCCCGTCCCGCACCCGGCGGGCCAGGGCCGTGACGTCGGATGCCGTCGCACCGCCTCGGTTGGTCACCGCGAGCGTGTGCTTCGTCGAGAGCGTCGCCGGCCCGGGCATCCCGAAGCCCTTGCCGAACCCGGCGCGCTCGATGAGCCAGGCGGCGCTCGTCTTGACGTTGCCGTCGGTGTCGGCGAAGCGGGGCGGCCGCGGCCCCTCGGCGCCGAGCCGGTCGGTCACCCGCTGCTCGAGCACCTCGAAGTCGGCGACGGACAGGACCGGGTTCGTGAAGAACGACCCGCAGCTCCACGTGTCGTGGTCGGCGGCGTCGAGCACCATCCCCCGCCGACGGCGCTGCGCCAACACCGCCTCCCGCGCCTCCGCGAGCGGCACCCGCTGCCCCACCTCCACCCCGAGCTCGGTGGCGAGGTCCGTGTAGCGCACCGGCTGCGAGAGGGACTGCACGACGAGCTGGAACATGACGTCGATGACGACGTACCGGTCCGACGCCTTGAACAGCGAATGCCGGTACGTGAAGTGGCAGTCCGGCGAGCTCATCGTGCGCACCTGCTGGTCGACCCGGTCCCACACCCGCACCCGCGCGACGGTCTGCGAGACCTCCTGACCGTACGCGCCGACGTTCTGCACCGGCGTCGCCCCCGTCGACCCGGGGATGCCCGAGAGCGCCTCGATCCCGGACCATCCCTCGTCGACAGCACGTGCGACGAGCGCGTCCCAGTCCTCGCCCGCGGCGACCGTGACGTTGGCTCCGCCGCAGCTGTCCTGCGAGTCCACGTGCACGCCGCGCGTGGCGACCTTGACGACGGTGCCCGCGAACCCGGCATCCGCCACGACGAGGTTGGACCCGCCACCGAGCACGAGGAGCGGCTCCTGCGCGTCGTCGACCTCCCGGACGGCGTCGACGAGCTCGTCCGGCGTCTCGCAGACGACCATGCGCGCAGCGGGCCCGCCGACCCGCATCGTCGTGTGCTCGGAGATCGGCTCGTCGTGGAGCTCGAGCATCAGTCGAGCCGGACGACCGCGACGCAGCGGCCGAGGACCTTCTCGCCGCCGCACGTCGTCGTGACGTCGACGGTGACCCGGCCGGTGCCGGCATCCACAGCTTTGACGACGCCCTCGACGACGACCTCGGTACCGCCGACGGGGACGACGACCGGCTTGGTGAACCGGGTCCCGAACTCGACGACCCGGCCGGCATCGCCCACCCAGTCCGCGACGACCGTCGCCGACGCCCCCATCGTCCACATCCCGTGCGCGATGACGTCGGGAAGGCCGACCGAGCGGGCGAAGGACTCGTCCTGGTGGATGGGGTTCTGGTCACCCGAGGCGTTGGCGTAGGCGACGAGGGTCTCGCGGCGCACGGGCACGGTCACCGGGCCGACGACGTCTCCGACCGAGACCTCGGCGAGCTGACGGACGGGCATGCTCACTCCTCCCCGCCGCGCACGACGATCGTGGACGTCGACGTGGCGAGGGCCTCGCCCGTCGTCGTCGCCAGCTCGGTGCGGGTCGTCACCATGGAGTGCCCCCCGGCCGAGCGCACCGCGTCGACCGTCGTCGTGCCGACGACCGCGTCACCCGCGGTGATCGGGCGGTGGTGGACGAACCGCTGCTCGCCGTGGACGACCCGGCTGAAGTCGATGCCGGCCTCGGGGTCGGTGACGTAGGCGCGCTCGGACTGCTGTGAGAAGCGCACCGCCATCGTCGGCGGTGCGATGACGTCGCCGTACCCGGCGGCCCGCGCCGCCTCGGGGTCGGTGTGCACGGGGTCGCTCGCGCCCACGGCGGCGGCGAACGCCGCGATGAGTGCCGCGTCGACGGCATACGGTCCACTCGGCGGGTAGGTCCGCCCGACGAAGTCTGGGTTCACGGCCATGGCGACCACTCTAGGAGACCGGGAACGCGAGAGGCCGCCGGCACCGGTCGGGTGCGGCGGCCTCTCGCGGGCTGACGGTGGGGTCAGCGGGTCTCGCGGTGCGTCGTGTGCTTCTTGCAGCGCGGGCAGAACTTCGCCAGGTCGAGCCGGTCGGGGTCGTTACGGCGGTTCTTCTTCGTGATGTAGTTGCGCTCCTTGCACTCCGTGCACGCCAGGGTGATCTTGGGGCGGACGTCGGTGGCCTTGGCCATGGGGGCAACCTGCTCTCGGGAAGGTGAATCGATCGTCGGGGCGTCGCGTCGGGGCGCGGGGCACGCGCGACACCGGCACAACAGGATACGCAACTTCGGGCAAACCCCGAAATCGCGGCCTCGGTAGCGGGAGCGGGGCTCGATCCCGCGACCTCACGATTATGAGTCGTGCGCTCTAACCAGCTGAGCTACCCCGCCATGGGGGGCGACTCGGGTCCGCTCTCGCGACCGGCCCGGCCGACCAGAGCCCCCTGTCGGAATCGAACCGACGACCTTTTCCTTACCATGGAAACGCTCTGCCGACTGAGCTAAGGGGGCATGCGCTGCGTGCGGGCGACCGCCGGGCGCGACGGAGACATTACACGCTCACGATCGGTCCAGCGAAATCCGCGCAGCGACGAGCGACGGGCCGTACCAGGTCATCAACCGACCCGACACGAGGCGCGTCGGGAGACGCCGGAAGGATGCCGGTCCGTCGGTCTCGCTGAAGGCGTACGGCTCGTCCGGGAGCAGCACGAGGTCCGCGATCGCCGGGTCGTCGAGGGCGTCGAGCTCGACCACGGGGTAGCGTCCGGACCCGCCCGCGGTCGCGACCTCGAGGCCCGAGCGCGCGAGCAGTTCGGCGGTGAAGGTGGGCCGCCCCACGACCATCCACGGGTCGCGCCACACGGGCACGACGACGCGCGCGCTCGGTGGCGGCACCGGCCCGCACCATGCCTCCTCGGCCGAGACCAGCCACCTCGGGTCGCTCGGCAGGGCGAGCACCTCCCGAAGGAGCCGGCGGATCGACGCCACCGCCTGCGGCACGGTCTCGATGTCGGTCACCCACACGGGGATGCCGCGCGCACGCATCCGCCGGACGTCCAGCTCGCGGTTCTCCTCCTTGTTCGCGACGACGAGGTCGGGCCCGAGCGCCGCGACGGCGGCGAGGTCGGGGTTCTTCGTCCCACGCACGCGGGCCACGCCCCGCGCGTCGAGGTCCGCCGGGTGGGAGCACCAGTCGGTGGCCCCGACGAGCCGCTCGGGGCAGCTCGCGGCGAGGGCCTCGGTGAGCGAGGGCACGAGCGAGACGACGCGGGCGACGACCGTGGGCAGCGTGACGGCGTGCCCGAGGTCGTCGGTCAGCGTGCGCGGCATCCGGCGGGAGGCGGTCAGCGCGGCGCCATCCGCAGCGCCCCGTCCATCCGGATCGTCTCGCCGTTGAGGTAGTCGTGGTCGACGATCGCGAGGACGAGCTTCGCGTACTCCTCCGGGCGCGCGAGGCGCTGCGGGAAGGGCACCCCCGCCGCGAGCCCGGCCCGGAACTCGTCGGAGACGGTGGCGAGCATGGGGGTCTCGACGATGCCGGGGGCGATCGTCACGACCCGGATGCCGTACTGCGCGAGGTCGCGCGCGGCCGGCAGGGTGAGCCCGACGATGCCCCCCTTGGACGCGCTGTAGGCAGCCTGCCCGACCTGGCCGTCGAAGGCGGCGATGCTCGCCGTGTTGACGACGACTCCGCGCTGGCCGTCGGCGTCCGGGTCCGTGGCCGCGATGGCCTCGGCCGCGATCGCGAGGACGGTGAACGAGCCGACGAGGTTGATCTCGACGACCTTGCGGAAGAGGCCGAGGTCGTGGGCGCCCCTGCGTCCGACGATGCGGGCCGACGGCCCGATCCCGGCGCAGTTGACGACGATCCGCAGCGGCCGCTGTGGGTCGTCGCCGGCGCGGGCCACGGCCGCCCGCACGTCGTCCTCGGAGGTCACGTCGGTCGGGACGTACTCGACCCCGTCGACGGCGGGGGCCGCCTCGCACGCCGCGGCGAGGTCGAGGGCGACGACCCGGGAGCCCGCGGCGGCGAGACCGGCCGCGGTCGCGGCGCCGAGCCCGGACGCCCCTCCGGTGACGATGGCAGTGGTGTTCGCGGTCTGCATGGGCGCCATCCTGCCAAGCCCGCCCGGCCGGCGACACCGCCGGCCCCCGGGCACGGCATCCGCGCCCTCGGAGCACGTCGGTGGGGCGCCGTACGGTGGGGCCATGGACCTGCGCATCGGAGGGCACGTCGACCAGAGCGACCCCGTGGCCGAGGCCGCGGCCCGCGGCGCGACGCTCAGCCAGTTCTTCCTCGGCGACCCGCAGAGCTACAAGGGGCCGGTCGTGGCGTACGCCGGCGGCGCGGCGGGCCTGCGGGCGGCGGCCGAGGCGGCGGGCGTCGACCTCTACGTCCACGCGCCGTACCCGATCAACGTCGCGTCGACGAACAACCGCATCCGGATCCCGGGCCGCAAGCTGCTCCAGCAGCACCTGACGGCCGCCGCCGAGATCGGGGCGAAGGGCGTCGTCGTGCACGGCGGGCACCTCGGGCGGGACGAGGACGCCGCGGTCGGCTTCGACAACTGGCGCAAATGCGTCGACGGGCTCGAGATGCCGGTTCCGCTCCTCATCGAGAACACCGCGGGCGGCGACAACGCGATGGCGCGGCGACTCGAGGCGATCGAGCGGCTGTGGGAGGCACTCGGCCGGGCCGAGGGGGGCGACGCGGTCGGCTTCTGCCTCGACACCTGCCACGCCCACGCCGGGGGCCACGACCTGGGCAGCGTCGTCGAGAGGGTCCGGGCGGTCACCGGGCGCATCGACCTCGTCCACTGCAACGACAGCCGCGACGTGTTCGACTCCGGCGCCGACCGGCACACCAACCTCGGGTCCGGCCACATCGACGGCGCCGACCTCGCCGACCTCGTCCGGGCCGCCGGGGCCCCTGTCGTCGTCGAGACGCCGGGCGGGGTCGAGGGCCAGGGAGCCGACATCGCCTGGCTGCGGGAGCGGGTCGGCTGAGCCGAGGGGGCACCGGGGCCCCGATCGACCGTCCTGGCCGGGGTGGTCACCACGGGTCACGGTGGCCCGGCCCGGCGAGGAACCGGTCAGACGTTGCGGCGGTACTGCCCACCCACCTCGAAGAACGCCTCGGTGACCTGCTGCAGCGAGCACACCCGCGCGGCATCCATGAGCACCGCGAAGACGTTCTCGCCCGAGGTCGCGGCCGCCTTGAGCCGGTCGAGCGCTTCCTGCGCCTCGACCCGGTGCTCCTCGCGGTACGCGGTGACGCGCGCGAGCTGGCCCTCCTTCTCGGCCTCCGACGCGCGGGCGAGGGTGACCTCCTTCGGCGACTCCCCGGCATCCGGGGCGAGGAAGGTGTTGACCCCGACGATCGGCAGCGATCCGTCGTGCTTGCGGTGCTCGTAGAGCATCGACTCGTCCTGGATCCGACCGCGCTGGTACCCCGTCTCCATCGCGCCGAGCACGCCGCCGCGCTCGGAGAGGCGGTCGAACTCCGCAAGCACTGCGGCCTCGACGAGGTCGGTCAGCTCGTCGACGACGAACGCACCCTGGAGCGGGTTCTCGTTCATCGCGAGCCCCCACTCCTTGGAGATGATCATCTGGATCGCGAGCGCGCGGCGCACCGACTCCTGCGAGGGCGTCGTGACCGCCTCGTCGTAGGCGTTGGTGTGCAGGCTGTTGGCGTTGTCGTAGACCGCGGTGAGGGCCTGCAGCGTCGTGCGGATGTCGTTGAAGTCCATCTCCTGCGCGTGCAGGGACCGGCCCGAGGTCTGCACGTGGTACTTCAGCTTCTGGCTGCGCTCGTTGGCGCCGTACTTCTCGCGCATCGCGACCGCCCAGATCCGGCGGGCCACCCGGCCGATGACGGTGTACTCGGGGTCCATGCCGTTGGAGAAGAAGAACGACAGGTTCGGGGCGAAGTCGTCGATGTCCATCCCGCGCGCGAGGTAGGCCTCGACGTACGTGAAGCCGTTCGCGAGGGTGAACGCGAGCTGGCTGATGGGGTTCGCCCCGGCCTCGGCGATGTGGTAGCCGCTGATCGACACCGAGTAGAAGTTGCGGACCCGGTGCTCGATGAACCACTCCTGGATGTCGGCCATCATCCGCAGCGAGAACTCCGTGGAGAACAGGCAGGTGTTCTGGCCCTGGTCCTCCTTGAGGATGTCGGCCTGCACGGTGCCGCGGACCGTCGCGAGCGCCTGCGCCCGGATGCCGTGCGCCTCCTGCTCGTCCGGCTCACGGCCGTTCTCGGCCGCCCACTTCTCGACCTCGCGGTCCATGACGGTGTTGAGGAAGAAGGCGAGGATCGTCGGGGCCGGCCCGTTGATCGTCATCGACACGCTCGTCGTCGGCGAGGTGAGGTCGAACCCGGCGTAGAGCTCGCGCATGTCGTCGAGGGTCGCGACCGAGACGCCGGAGGTGCCGACCTTGCCGTAGATGTCGGGGCGCCTGTCCGGGTCGCGGCCGTAGAGGGTGACCGAGTCGAAGGCCGTCGACAGCCGGGTCGCGGGCTGGCCCTGGGACAGCAGCGTGAACCGGCGGTTCGTGCGGAACGGGTCGCCCTCCCCCGCGAACATCCGGGCGGGGTCCTCGTTGTCACGCTTGAACGGGAACACCCCGGCGGTGAAGGGGAAGTAGCCGGGGAGGTTCTCGCGGCGCAGGAACGACACGAGGTCACCGTCGTCGGAGTAGCGCGGCAGCGACACGCGGCGGATCCGGTTGCCGGACAAGGACTCGCGCACGAGCGAGGTGTGGATCTCCCGGTCGCGCACGGTGACGACCTGCTCGTCCCCGGCGTACGCCTCGACGACGGACGACCAGCCGGCGAGCTGACGGGCCACCGACAGCGGCAGGTCGTCGCGTGCCTCGGCGAGGAGGGCGTCGACCCCGGAGCGGTCGGACCCCGCCCGCTCGAGGGCGGCACCGACCTCGGTCAGCCGCTGGACGCGCCGGGCCGCGTCGGCATACCGGTGGGTGTCCTCGTGGAACCCCCGCACCGTCTCGGCGATCTCGGCGAGGTAGCGCACCCGCTGGGGCGGGACGACCTGCCGCAGCACCGACGAGTGCCGGACGGCGACCGGGGCGAGCGCCCCGTCCGCCACGTCGAGCCCCTGGTCGGCGAGCATCCCGCGCAGCTCCTGGTACAGCGCAGTGACGCCGTCGTCGTTGAAGGTCGCGGCGGAGGTGCCGAACACGGGCATGTCCTCGGGCTTCCTGCCGAAGGCCCCCCGGTTGCGGGCGAGCTGGCGGCCGACGTCGCGCAGGGCGTCCATCGCGCCGCGGCGCTCGAACTTGTTGATGGCGACGACGTCGGCGAAGTCGAGCATGTCGATCTTCTCGAGCTGGCTCGCGGCGCCGAACTCGGGCGTCATGACGTAGAGGTTGACGTCGGCGAAGGAGGTGATCGCGGCGTCACCCTGGCCGATGCCGGGGGTCTCGACGACGACGAGGTCGTACCCCGCGGCCCGCAGGACGGTGAGCACGTCGCCGAGCGCCTCGGGGACCTCGTGGTGGCCGCGGGTCGCGAGCGAGCGGAAGTAGACGCGGTCGCCGTCGAGCGAGTTCATCCGGATCCGGTCGCCGAGCAGCGCCCCGCCACCGCGCCGGCGGGTGGGGTCGATGGCGACGCAGGCGACGCGCAGCTTGTCCTGCTGGTCGACGCGCAGGCGGCGGACGAGCTCGTCGGTGAGGCTGGACTTGCCCGAGCCCCCGGTGCCCGTGATGCCCAGCACCGGGGTGCGCCGGGTGGCTGCCGCCTGCTCGAGCTCGGCGCGCATGCCGTCGGTGAGGTGGCCGGTCTCGGCGGCCGTGATGGCGCGGGCGACGGCGGACCGCTCCCCCGACAGCACGGCGGCGGCCGTCGTCGGGTGCTGTTCCCACAGGTCGGTGTCGCAGGCGGCGACGACCTGGTTGACCATGCCGGGCAGCCCGAGCCGCTGGCCGTCCTCGGGACTGAAGATCGTGACGCCGGCCTCGCGCAGTCGCGCCACCTCGCTCGGGACGATGACCCCGCCCCCGCCACCGACGACCCGGACGTGCCCCGCCCCGGACTCGCGGAGCAGCTGGACGAGGTACTCGAAGTACTCGACGTGCCCGCCCTGGTACGAGCTGACCGCGACGCCCTGGACGTCCTCCTCGATCGCCGCGTCGACGACCTCCCGGACGCTGCGGTTGTGGCCGAGGTGGATCACCTCGGCCCCCTGCGCCTGCATGATCCGCCGCATGATGTTGATCGAGGCGTCGTGGCCGTCGAACAGGGCGGACGCGGTGACGATGCGCACCGGGTGCGTCGGCACGTGGAGCTCCGGTGTCGGGCTGGTCGGCTGCGCTGCCATGAGGTGTCCTTCCGAGAGCGGTCCCGAAATACTAGGACGTCCTAGTACCTACCCGGAAGTCACCGATCCTGCGCCCAGCCTCTCACTGCGTCCGGCACCTCGGGGGGTTGGAGCACCGACTTGCCGGACGTCGTGCAGGTGGCGGGGGTGGGCAGTCACCCCCGGCGGGCGGCGATCCAGGTGATTGCCTCGGCATAGCCCTGCACACCGCGGCCGATGACGTGGTGGTCGCAGACGTCGGTGAGGTAGCTGTGGTGCCGGAAGGCCTCGCGCGCGCGGATGTCGCTGATGTGCACCTCGACCCGCGGGACCCGGCACGTCGACAGCGCGTCACGCAGGGCGACCGACGTGTGCGTGTACCCGGCGGCGTTGACGACGATGCCGGCGATGCCCCGGCGTCCCTCCTGCACCCAGTCGACGAGCGTGCCCTCGTGGTTGGACTGGCGGAAGTCCACGGTCAGCCCGGCGCCGTCGGCGACCTCGCGGCACAGCGCCTCCACGTCGGCCAGGGTGGCCGAGCCGTAGACCTCGGGCTCGCGCTCGCCGAGGAGGTTGAGGTTCGGGCCGTTGAGCACGAGCACGGTGCGGGCGTCCATGGTCGCGAGTATGCCGTGGTGCGCCCCGACTGCCCCCTGCGCCGGGGCCGCGGCCGGGTCGAGGTGTCACCGCGCGGATCCCCGAGCGGTATCCCCTCCACCCCGCTCGACCCGCACCCGTGCGCGACCTCCGCCGGGCGGACGGTGTCAGCGGACCAGGTCCCCGGTCACGAGCGACGCACAACCGCCGGACGGCACCGGGAGGCCGACGACGGCATCCGCCGCGCGGGCCCGCCCGAGGTTCCACTCGAGGAGGTCGTCGGGCTCTCCGCTCACCGCCCACGAGGACTCGAGCACGCACGCGGCGAGGTCGGCCGGCAGTCGCTCGGCGATGACCGGGGTCGCGTCGGCACTCAGGCTCGAGAGGTACACGGTGTCGAGCGCCTGCCCGGCCTCGAACCGGTCGATGTTGCGCCCGGCGACCCAGGCGTCCGGGTTCATCGCGGCGAAGCCGAGGACGAACAGCACCCCGGAGACGAGCACGGCCCGGGGCACCCAGGCTCCGGACAGCCGGAGCCCGGCGACGAGGAGGAACCCGATGACGAGCCCCAGCCACAGCTCGAAGCCGTCGACGAAGACGCGCAGCACGGTGTAGCCGTAGGCGTCCTGGTAGAGCGACATCCGGTAGAGGGCGCTCGCCACGACCGCCAGGGTGAGCACGCACAGCGTCCCGACCAGCACGCGCAGCAGCACCCGGTCCCGGGCGCTCTCGAGGGGTGCGGCGCGCATCGCGAGCCCGACGACGACGACGGTGAGGAAGGTGGCGACGGTCAGCTGGCCGAAGCCCTGGTGGACGTACTCGGCGTACGTCAGCCCGGTGGTGGCGCGCAGGTGCTCGACCCCGCCCCACATCGCCGTCGCCTGGGCGACGAGGAAGCCGGCGAAGAGCGCGACGACGAGCCCCACCGGGACGGCCCACTCCCACGCGTGCGTGGCCCGGCGGGTCGCCGGCAGTCGGGCCTCGCGCACCCGTGGCGGGTTGAGCGCGAGGTACGCACCGGTGAGCGCGACCCCCGCGACGAGCACGAGCACGAACGTGCGCGCGATGAGCGTGTCCCACTCCAGGTCGGGCACGAGCGCCTCGGCCCACGCCCCGAACACCGCGTCCCCGGAGGCGAACAGGCCTCCGAAGAGGGTGAGCGCGACGAGGGAGAGGCCGATGGTGCGCAGTACGGGCCACACGACCGAGGCGCGGCCCGTCGCCCGGACCGTGCGGCCGAGCAGCGGCAGGCCGCGCAGTGCCGACAGCGGCCACGCGAGCACGCTGAGCGGCACGGCGAGGAGGGTGCGGGCGCGGGTGGCGCCGGACGCGGCGGCGACGACGCCGACGAGCACGGCGATCGCCACGACGCCGCCGGCCTCGCGCAGCACGGTGACCGAGGCCAGCGCAGCGGCGAGCCCGGCGCACAGCAGCGTCCACGGGTGGCGCCGGTAACGGGCGACCCGCCACATGAGCAGGCCGGTCGCGAACAGGGTCAGTCCGACCGCGAGCCCGATGCCGCGCTCGGGCCAGGTGAGCGCGGCCCAGGTGCCGACGCCGAGGGCGGCGAGCACCGGCAGCGGCTGCGGCGGGACGTCGCGCTCGGGCCAGAGGTCACCGAGCCCGGAGCTCGCGGATGCCGAGCCGGGCCCGGAGGGCGCGGATGCCGTCGCGCGACCGACCGCGGGCGTGGTCACCGGCAGGTCGGCGGCCGGGGAGATGCTGGTCGGCGGCGGGGTCATCTCGTGCTCCTGCGTGAGGTGGGAGGGGCGGGTCGAGGCTGCCCGGACGGGCAGCTCCGCCCGCAGCACGGCACCGGTCGAGCCCGGCGCGGTCGGCAGCGCGCGGATCGTGCCGCCGTGCAGCTCGCTGACCCAGCGGGCGATGGCGAGCCCGAGGCCGGTCCCGCCGCCGGACTGGTCGCCCGAGCCGAACCGGTCGAAGATCCGCTCGACCCGGTCGGCCGGGATGCCGGGCCCCTCGTCGCGGACCTCGAGGCGCCACGTGTCGCCGTCGACGGACGCGGCGACTCGCACCTCGCCCCCGGCGGGGCTGTGCCGCACGGCGTTGTCGACGAGGTTGGCGACGACCTGGGCGAGGCGCCCGGGATCGGCACGCACGACGAGGTCGTGCGGGTGCACCTCGTGGCGCACCCGCACCGGGCGGCCCTCGACGGACGCCTCGGCGACGGCCGACGCGAGCAGGTCCGCGACCCGCACGTCGGTGAGCGCGAGGGGGGCGACCCCCGCGTCGATGCGGGAGAGGTCGAGCAGGTCGGCGACGAGGGCACTCAGCCGCTCACTCTGGTGGAGCGCGGCCCGCAGCGCGTCGTCGTCCGGGCGCACGACACCGTCGACGAGGTTCTCGAGCAGGGCCCGTTGGGCGGTGAGCGGGGTGCGCAGCTCGTGCGAGACGGTCGCGACGAGCTGCCGGCGCTGGGTGTCGGCGGTGGCGAGGTCGGCGGCCATCGCGTTGAAGGCGCGGGCCAGGTCGCCGACCTCGTCGCTCGAGGATGCCGTGACGCGCTGGCCGTAGTCGCCCGCGGCCATCCGCCGCGCGGCGAGCGTCATCTCGCGCAACGGCGAGGTCATCCCGCGCGCGAGCCACTGGGTCACCGCGAGGGCGGCGACCACGGTGACGGGCACGCTGATCCACAAGGGCACGCGCCCGGCATCCGCGACCTCGGCGACGACGGCCGTCGCGACGACGCTCAC
Organism: Fodinibacter luteus; assembly: GCF_039541575.1. NCBI lineage: Bacteria > Bacillati > Actinomycetota > Actinomycetes > Micrococcales > Intrasporangiaceae > Fodinibacter (ex Wang et al. 2009) > Fodinibacter luteus. The sequence goes on from NZ_BAABGM010000014.1 coordinate 111,860, forward strand.
GGCGACGAGCAGACCGAGCTTGGCCTTGATCGACGCGATGCCGTCGAGCGGGCGGTCGGTGTTCACGGCCCAACCTCGAGGGCGTAGCCCACGCCGTGCACCGTGCGCACCCGGTCGGCGCCGACCTTCGCGCGCAGCGCCTTGACGTGGCTGTCGAGGGTGCGGGTGCCCGACGCGTCGGCCCACCCCCAGACCTCGCGCATGAGGTCGTCCCGGGGCCGGACCGTCCCCGGCTCGGCGGCGAGCGCGCAGAGCAGGTCGAACTCCAGGGGCGTGAGGTGGACCTCGCGGTCCTCCACCGTGACCCGCCGCGACGCCACGTCGATGTGCAGGCCGGCGACGTCGAGGTGCGCCGGGCGGCCGGCGGCGAGCTCGGCGGCCCGCTCGACGCGGCGGAGGAGCGCCCGGACCCGGGCGACGACCTCGCGCATCGAGAACGGCTTCGTGACGTAGTCGTCGGCGCCGACCCCGAGCCCGACGAGGAGGTCGGTCTCGTCGTCGCGCGCGGTGAGCATGAGCACGGGCACCGGACGGACCGCCTGGATGCGGCGGCAGACCTCGAGCCCGTCGAAGCCGGGCAGCATGAGGTCGAGGACGACGAGGTCGGGCTCGTGCGTCGTGAAGGCGGCCACGGCCGCCGGGCCGTCGTGGGCCTGGACCACCCGGAAGCCCTCCGCGACGAACCGGTCGGTGACGGCCTGGTTGATCGTCGGCTCGTCCTCGACGACGAGGACCAGCGCTCCCGCGTCGTTCGCAGCCTCGCTCATGCTCCGAGCGTAGGAGCCCGCTCCCACGGGCCGTGGGGGCGCCGTGTGGAGATCGTGTGAAGGTCCGGCCTCAGGCGGGCTGGCGGTGCTGGGTGCGGAAGGCCGTGGGGGTGATGCCGGTGCACCGGGTGAAGTGGTGGCGCAGCAGGGCCGCGGTGCCGAAGCCGGCGTCGCGGGCGACCGCCTCGACCGGCAGGTCGGTGTCCTCGAGCAGGCGGCGGGCCCGCAGCACCCGCTGGTCGGTGACCCACTGGTGCGGGGTCGTGCCCGTCTCGGCGACGAACCGGCGGGCGAAGGTGCGCGGCGACATCGCGGCGCGGCGGGCGAGGTCGTCGACGGTGACCGGCTCCTCGAGGTGCTCGAGCATCCACTCGAGCACGGGACCGAGGCTCTCGGCGGTCGTCGTGGGGACCGGCCGGTCGATGAACTGCCGCTGCCCGCCGTCGCGGTGGGGCGGGACGACCATCCGCCGCGCGATGGTCGTGGCGACCGCCGAGCCGAGCTCGAGGCGGACGAGGTGGAGGGCGGCGTCGATGCCGGCGGCCGTGCCCGCGCTCGTGATGACGGTGCCGTCGCGCACGTAGAGCACGTCGGGGTCGACCCTGGCCAGCGGGTGCAGCCGGGCGAGCTCTTCGGCGTGGCGCCAGTGCGTCGTGCAGTCGCGCCCGTCGAGGATGCCGGCCGCGCCGAGGGTGAACGCGCCCGAGCACACCGACATGACCCAGGCCCCGCGGGCGACCGCGGCCCGGAGCACGTCGACGACCGCGGTCGACGGGGCGCGGGCCTGCGAGGACGCCGGCACGGCGACGAGGTCGGCATCCGCCGCCGCCTCGAGCCCGAAGGCCGCGGTGACGGACGTGCCGTTCCGGGCGTCGAGCGGGCCCGGGCCCTCGGCGCAGACCCGGTAGTCGAAGGCGGGCACGCCCTCGTCGGTGCGGTCGAGCCCGAACACCTCGGCGAGCACGCCGTACTCGAAGAGCGAGACGGGCTCCTGGAGGAGCACGGCGATCGAGTGCAGGGCCATGCGCGCCAGTCTGGCACGAAGTTGGCAGAAAATCGACCTAGCCCGGCATACCTGCCACTCGTGGCAGGTATTGGCTGAACCTCAAACTCGTGCCATGGACACGAACAGCACCCTGGAGACCATCCTCACCCTCGCCGCCCTCGGCGGCCTCGTGGCCCCCGTGGCCTACCTCATGGAGCGGACCAACCGGCGCGTGCGGCGCGAGCACGGCGCCCGGACGAGCTGGGCGTGGACCGGCCACGACGCCGACAGCCGGCGCGTCGCGGACGAGATCCACGCCCTCGACGGCTCGGCACACCGCTGACCCCCCGGCTCCTCCCCGAACGTGGGTGAAGAACGTCGCCTGGGCGACGGTCTTCACCCACGTTGCGGATGGGGTCAGGTGCCCCGGCGACCGAGGAGCCAGCCCACGACGAGGCCGAGCAGGCCGGCGGCGGCGTAGGGCGCGTACGTGCGCACGAGCACGGGCAGCACCGTCGCGCCGAGGTCGATCGAGTCGTCGACCGGGGCCGAGGGCATCGGCCGGGGCACGGGCCGCACCGACGCGGCCGGCGAAGGCGCCACGGCCGGCTCGGGGACCGGCGCCCCGACCGGCTCGGGGGCCGGCGCCACCCCCGGCTCGGGCGCGGGCTCGGCGGCCGGCTCCGGTTCGCGGAACTGCCCCTCGATGCACGCGACGAACTGCTGGAGCAGCTTGTCCGAGACGTCCTGCATGACCCCTCGGCCGAACTGGGCGGGCTTGCCCGTCACGGACAGGTCGGTCGTGACGTCGACACGGGTGCCCTCGCCCGAGGGGGCCAGCTGGATCGTGACCGTCGCCCCGGCCGTGCCGTTGCCGCGCCGGTCCTTGCCCTTGGCCTCGATGACCGCCCGGTGGGCGGCGTCGTCGCGGTCGAGGAACTGCCCGGCACCGGCGTACTGGAGGGCGATCGGGCCGAGCTTGACCTTGACCGTCCCGGCGAAACCGGACTCGTCCACGGACGTCACCGTCGCGCCCGGGAAGCAGCCGCCCACCCGCTCGAGGTCCATGAACGTCGCCCAGGCCTGGTCGACCGTCGCCGGGACGACGAAGTCGTGCGTCAGCTCCATGCGCGCTCAGCCTCCGAGGGCGGTCGCCACGGCGCGCCGGGTGAGCACCCTCGCGAGGTGGCGCCGGTAGTCGGCGTCGCCGTTGAGGTCGCTCGGCGGGTTCGTGCCGTCCGCGGCGCCGTCGCACGCGTCACCGAGGTCGGATGCCGTGCGCCCGACGAGTGCCTGCTCCACGCCGTGGGCCCGCAGCGGCGTGGAGCCCATGTTCGTCAGCCCGACGCGTGCCTCCCTGATCGTCCCGCCGTCGACCTTGAGGGCCACGGCCACCGCGACGATCGACCACTGGTGCGAGACCCGGACGAACTTCTCGTAGTGCGACGCCCACCCCGTGTGCTTGGGCACCCGGATGGCGGTCAGGAGCTCGCCCTCGCCGACGGCTGTCTCGAACAGGTCGACGAAGAACTCGCCGACCGGCACGGTCCGGTCGCGCCTGGGCCCGCGGACGAGGGTGCGCTCGTGCTTCGGCCCGCGGATCACGAGCTCGCAGTCGAGCGCGAGGACCGGGGCGCCGACGTCACCCGCGGGGTCGGCGTGCACGAGCGCCCCCCCGATGGTTCCCCGGTGACGGATCTGCGGGTCGGCGACCTCCTCGACGGCCTGCGCGAGCAGGGCCGCGTGCTGCCGGACGAGGGGGCTGGCGATGACGTCGGCATAGGTCGTCATCGCACCGATGACGAGGTGGTCGCCCTCGTCGCGGATGCCGCGGAGCTCCTCGATGCGCCCGAGGTCGACGATCTGGTCGGGTGCGTTGAGCCGCATCCGCAGGATGGGCAGGAGGGACTGGCCCCCGCCGAGGACCTTCACGTCGTCGCCGGCCGCGGCGAGCGCGTCGAGGGCCTCGTCGACGGTCGCGGGGGCGAGGTAGTCGAATGCCGCGGGGATCACTGTGCCGCTCCGTCCGTCGTGCCTGCGCCCGGATCCTGGTTGGGGGCGTCCTCCGCGAAGTGCGGCTGGGCCTCGCTCGTCGTCGAGGTGCCGGAACCGGCGCCCTGGATGGCCTTCCACACCCGCTCGGGCGTGCACGGCATCCGGACGTCGGTGACGCCGAGGTGGCGCACCGCGTCGACGATGGCGTTGACGACAGCCGGCGTGGAGGCGATCGTGCCGGCCTCGCCGACACCCTTGGTGCCGAGCGAGTTGTACGTCGACGGGGACGTCGTGTGGTCGGTGACGAAGCTGATCGTGTCGGCCGCGGTCGGCAGGGTGTAGTCGACGAACGAGCCGGTGACGAGGGTGCCCTGCTCGTCGTACTCCGCTCCCTCCCACAGGGCCTGCGCGATGCCCTGGACGAGGCCGCCGTGCACCTGGCCCTCGACGATGAGCGGGTTGATGATCGTGCCGATGTCGTCGACGCAGACGTAGCTGCGCATCGTCACCGCCCCGGTCTCGGTGTCGACCTCCATGGCGCACAGGTGGGTGCCGTGCGGGAAGGAGAAGTTCACCGGGTCGTAGGTGGCGTCGGCGTCGAGCGAGAGCTCCATGCCCTCCGGGTAGTCGTGGCCGGTCCACGTGGAGAGCGCGATGTCGGTGATCCCGACGCCCTTGTCCGTGCCCCTGACGGTGAACCTGCCGCCGCTGAACTCGAGGTCGTCGGGGCTGGCCTCGAGCAGGTGCGCCGCGAGGGGCCTCGCCTTCTCGATGACCTTGTCGGCGGCGAGCACGAGGGCCTCGCCGCCCACGACGAGCGACCGCGAGCCGTAGGTGTCCATGCCCTTGGGGGCGATCTGCGTGTCGCCGTGGAGGACCTCGATGTTCTCGAAGGGGACGCCGAGCCGGTCGGCGACGATCTGGCTCCAGGCCGTCTCGTGCCCCTGACCGTGCGCGGACGTCCCGGTGATGACCTCGACGGTGCCGGTCGTGAGCATCCGGATCGTGGCGTGCTCCCAGCCGCCCGCGCCGTAGTTGAGGGCGCCGAGCACGCGGGACGGGGCCAGACCGCACATCTCGGTGAACGTCGACACCCCGATGCCGAGCTGCACCGGGTCACCGCTCTCGCGGCGTCGACGCTGCTCGGCCCGCAGCTCGTCGTAGCCGAAGAGCTCGCGGGCCCTGGCCGTCGCCGCCTCGTAGTTGCCCGAGTCGTACGTCATCCCGGCGACCGTCGTGAACGGGAACTCGTCGTGCCGGATCCAGTTCTTCTCGCGGATCTCGAGCGGGTCGACCCCGACCTCGCTGGCCAGCTCGTCCATGAGCCGCTCGATGGCGTACGTGGCCTCGGGTCGCCCGGCACCGCGGTAGGCGTCGACCCAGGTCTTGTTCGTGTAGTAGTTCGTCGTCGTGAAGCGGTAGGCGGGGAACTTGTAGATCGAGTTGAACATCCACGCCCCGAGCACCGGCACACCCCCACCGACGAGGGCGGCGTAGGCCCCGAGGTCGGCGAGCAGCTCGACCTTGAGCCCGGTGACCGTGCCGTCCCGCTCCGCGACGAGCGTGAGCCGCTGCCACTGGTCGCGACCGTGGTGGCCGGACACCATCGTCTCCGACCGGGTCTCGGTGAACTTGCACGGCTTGCCGAGCTTGCGGGCGACGGCGAGCGTGATGAACTCCTCGGGCGTCGTCTGCAGCTTCCCGCCGAACCCACCGCCGACGTCGGGCGCGATGACCCGGATCTTCGACTCGGGCAGCCCGGTCGTGGCGGCGATGCAGAACCGCAGGATGTGCGGGACCTGGGTGGCCGACCACATCGTCACCTGCTCACCCGTCGGGTCGACGACGGTGGACCGGGGCTCCATGAAGGCAGGGATGAGGCGCTGCTGCCGGTACTCGCGCTCGATGACGATGCCGCCCTCGCGCGCCCGGGCGATCGCCTCGTCGACGTCGCCGCCCGTGCCGCCCTCCTGGGAGTCGAGCTGCCAGACGGCCGACCTGTTCGTCCCCAGGCCCGGGTGGGCCAGCACCGCGTCGGTCGCGGCCTCCTTGAGGTCGAGCACGGCGGGCAGCTCGTCGTAGTCGACGTCGACGAGCTCGGCCGCGTCCCGCGCGGCCGCCGCGGACCGGGCGGCGACGACGGCGACGATCTCACCGGCGTGAGCGACGCGGTCGCTCGGCATCGGGAGGTGGTCGGGGGTCTTCTGCTCCGCGTTGAGCGGCCACGCGGTGATGTTGACGCCCTGGATGTCCGCGATGTCCGCCCCCGTGAACACCGCGACGACCCCGGTCGCCGCCCGAGCGGCCCCGGTGTCGATCCCGGTGATCGTCGCGTGGGCGAACGGGCTGCGCACCATCGCGAGGTGCAGCATGCCGGGCAGCGAGATGTTGTCGGTCCAGCGGGTGCGGCCGGTGATGAGTCGTTGGTCCTCCTTGCGCTTGCGCGCGTGCCCGATCTCGGCCGTGGGGCGGTCGTCGACGGCGGTCATCGGGCCTCGCTCCCCTCGGCGACGGGAGCCGCGCTGCTCGCGCAGGCCGCCACCGCCTTGACGATGTTGTGGTAGCCGGTACAGCGGCACAGGTTGCCCTCGAGCCCGACCCGGATCTCCTCCTCGGAGGGGTTCGGGTTCTCGCGGAGCACGTCGAGGGCCTGCATGATCATCCCCGGTGTGCAGTACCCGCACTGGAGGGCGTGGTGGTCGTGGAACGCCTGCTGCATCGGGTGCAGCTCACCCATGGGGGCGATGCCCTCGATCGTCGTGACCTCGTGCCCGTCGGCCTGGACCGCGAGGACGTTGCACGACTTGACGCTGCGCCCGTCGAGGTGGACCGTGCAGGCGCCGCAGTTGCTCGTGTCGCACCCGACGACGGTGCCCACCTTGCCGACGACTTCTCGCAGGTAGTGGACCAGCAGCATGCGCGGCTCGACGTCGTCGGAGCACTGGACTCCGTCGACGGTGACGTTGACCCGAGTCATCGTTGACTCCTTCAGCAGGTGTGGGGACCGTGACGTGCTCGTGATCCTCACCCGAAGTGACCGCCGCCACAAGGGGTCGGGCGGATATCCGTGCCGAAAGGTTCCCCCGGGCGGCCTTCCCCGAGGGAAGGAGCCCGGTCAGGACAGGTGGTGGTGGATGGCACCGTCGGTGTCCTGGAGCCGCCGGCCACCACCGCCCCACTGGAGGGCGACGATCTCGGCCGCGATGCTCACGGCCGTCTCCTCCGGGGTGCGCGCCCCGAGGTCGAGGCCGATCGGCGAGGAGAGCCGGGCGAGCTCGTCGTCGGTCAGCCCCACGTCGCGCAGCCGGGCGAGCCGGTCCTCGTGGGTGCGCCGTGACCCCATCGCCCCGACGTACGCCACCTCGGGCAGCCGCAGCGCCACCTCGAGCACGGGTACGTCGAACTTCGGGTCGTGGGTCAGCACGCAGACGACGGTGCGCGGGTCGATGCGCCCGGCCTCGAGCTCCGCCGAGAGGTAGCGGTGCGGCCACTCGACGACGACCTCGTCGGCCGCCGGGAAGCGTGAGGCCGTCGCGAACACCGGTCGCGCGTCGCACACCGTGACGCGGTAGCCGAGGAACGCGCCGACGTGCGCCACGGCGGCCGCGAAGTCGATCGCCCCGAAGACGAGCATCCGCGGGCGGGGCGCGTAGGCGGCGACGAAGACCCGCATCCCCTCCCCGCGACGCTCGCCGTCCGGGCCGTACGTCAGGGTCTCGGTGCGGCCGAGGGCGAGCAGCCCCCGGGCGTCGTCGGTGACGGCGGCATCGGCACGCTCGCTCCCGAGCGAGCCGGTCGGCGGGGATGCCGGTGCCGCGGCATCCGCTGCACCCTCCGCCTCGGGACGCACGACGAGGCGGCGGCCGACCCACGACGGGTCGGGGTGGTCGATGACGGTGGCGACGGCGACCGGCCGGCCGGCCTCGACGTCGTCGGCGACCGAGCCGAGCTCGGGGAAGGTCTCCTGCGAGACCGTCTCGACGAAGACGTCGAGGATGCCGCCGCACGTGAGGCCGACCGCGAACGCGTCGTCGTCGGACACCCCGTAGCGCTGGAGGACCGGCACCCCCGAGGCCATGACCTCCTGGCCGAGCTCGTAGACGGCGCCCTCGACGCAGCCGCCGGACACCGACCCGACGGCCTCGCCGCCCGGGCCGACGAGCATCGACGCCCCGGCCGGGCGCGGCGCCGACCGGAACGTCGCGACGACGGTGCCGACCCCGACCGGTTCACCGGCCCGCCACCACTGCATCAGCTCGGGGAGCACGTCACGCACGTGCGACCACCTCCGTCAGCTCCTGGAACGCCGCCATCGAGTGCCCCGCGACGAAGTCGTCGACATGGGGCAGCACCGCCATGATGCCTCCCTGGAGCGGTGCGTAGCCCGCCCTCCCCCGGTGCGGGTTGACCCAGACGACCCGGTGCGCGACCGCGGCGAGCCGTCGCACCTGCTCCCCGAGGACCTCCGGGCGGTCCCGCTCCCACCCGTCGCTGAAGACGACGACGACCGCGCCACGGGCCATGCCGCGGCGGCCCCAGCGGTCGAGGAAGACCTTGACGCCCTCCGCGAGCCGGGTGCCGCCCGACCAGTCCGGGATCGCCTGCCCGGCGGCGATGATCGCGCGGTCGGGGTCGCGCTGGTGCAGCGGGCGCGTCACGTGGGTGAGCCGGGTGCCGAGGGTGAACACCTCGACCGGCATCCCGGACACGCAGTAGGTGTGGGCGAGCCGGATGAGGGCGTCGGCGTAGGCGCTCATCGACCCTGACACGTCGACGAGCAGCACGACCCGGCGGGGCCGGGAGCCGCGGCGCCGCCAGCGAACCTCGCCCGGCTCCCCCATCCGGCGCAGCGTCGAGCGCAGGGTGGCGCGGGCGTCCACCTGGCCGCGCCGCGAGGCCGTCCAGCGGTGGGCCCGCCGGCGCGGCGGACGGGGGTGCAGGGTGGCGAAGAGCGCGGCGAGCCGCTCGCGGTCGCGGCGGTTCAGGGTCGCCACGTCGCGGTGCCGGAGCACCTCGGTCGCGCTCGCCCGCGCGTGCACGGCATCCGGGTCCTCGGCCCCCTCCCCGGACGGCTCCTCGCCGACGCCGAGCCCGGCGTGGCTGACGACCTGCGGCGCCGACCGCCGGTCCTTCGTGCCGGCGCGCTGGCCGCTGAACCACGCCGTGAACACGTGGTCGTAGCGTTCGAGGTCGGCCGGTGAGGCGCACAGCGTCGCGCGGCCCGCGTGGTAGACCCCGAGCTGGTGCTCGATCCCGACCGCGGCGACCGCCTCGAGGTAGGTGCGCTCGCGGTCGGCGGTCACGCCGACGCCGGCGGCCCGCAGCGCGCGGGCGAACCCGAGGAGCACCTCCTCGGGCGGGCGCTGCGGCGCGGTCGTCATCGCGTGAGCATGGCATCGAGCGCGTGCCGGACGCGCTCGATGTCCTCGCGGTACTTCACGGCCACGCCGAGGGTCGCGGCCGCCGTCTCGGTGTCGAGCTCGCGGGTCCCGAGCTCGTGGAGGGCCCGGGCCCAGTCGAGGGTCTCGGCGACGCCGGGCGGTTTGACGAGCTCGCGGTCGGAGCGGATGCCGTGCACCGCCCGCACGACCTGCTCGGCAAGGGCTTCGGAGACCTCGGGGGCCCGGCGGGCGACGATGGCGAGCTCGCGCTCGATGCCGGGGTGCTCGAGCCAGTGGTAGAGGCAACGGCGCTTGAGCGCGTCGTGCAGCTCGCGGGTGCGGTTCGAGGTGAGGACGACGACGGGCGGCACCGAGGCGGCGACGGTGCCGAGCTCGGGGATCGTCACCTGCCACGTCGAGAGCACCTCGAGGAGGAACGCCTCGAACTCGTCGTCGGCGCGGTCGACCTCGTCGACGAGCAGCACCGCCGGGGCGTCGCGCAGCGCCCGCAGGACGGGGCGGGCGAGGAGGAAGCGCTCGTCGAACAGGCCCTCCTCGACGTCGCGGACGTCGCGGGCCGCACCCTCGACGGCCTCGAGCGCGCGGACGTGGAGGATCTGGCGGGGGAAGTCCCAGTCGTAGAGCGCCTGGGTGGCGTCGATGCCCTCGTAGCACTGGAGCCGGATGAGCGGCAGGTCCATCGCCTCGGCGAGGGCCTCGGCCAGGGCCGTCTTGCCCGTGCCCGGCTCCCCCTCCATGAGCAGCGGCCGGCCGAGGCGCAGCGCGAGCCACGTGACGGTGGCCAGGGCGTCGTCGGCGAGGTAGCCGGTCGCGGCCAGCGCCGCCTCGAGGTCGGGGGCCGATCCGAACGTCGTCCGCGGGTCCATGGCGCCAGCATCCCTGACGCGGCGCCCGTTCGGTAGGGCAACGACGCGCAGTCGGGTGCTGAGGTGGTCGTCCGGGCAGCCACCTCGGCACCCGGCTCGGGCGGTGGCGCGTCAGAGCAGTCGGACCAGGGCCGCGAGCAGCTCGCCGAGGGCCAGGGCTGCGACGAGGGCGGCGACGACGGCCGGGAGCCGGCCGTCGGCGAGCACCGAGAAGGTCGGCTCGCCCGGGTGGGCCCGCGCGAGGCGCCGCGACCGCAGGGCGACGAGGAGCACCCAGCCGGCGAGGGCCGCCCCGAGCACCGTCGGCACGACGACGGCCGGACCGAGGCGGTCGAGGGTGAGGCGGCCGATCGTCAGGGAGCCGACAAGGAGCGCGAGGCCGGTGCGCCGCCACGCGAGCGAGGTCCGTTCCTGGGGCGCCGCGGGGTCGGGTGCCGGCGGACGGCCGGCCAGCGGCGGCCGGTCAGCCACCGGTGAGGCTCGCGACGCCGAGGACGACCGCCGCCACGGCGACGGTGACGAGGACGACGGGCATCGCGGGGTTCGCGGGCAGGGGCGCGCCCTCGCGCATCGCCCGCTCGGTGCGGGCCCACCCGCGCCACGCCGCGAGCGCGGTGAGCAGGGCGGCGAGCGCGAGGCCGGCGGCGAGCGCGCGCTGCACGGCATCCGGGAGGGGGAGCGGCAGCGCGTCGACCGCTGCGGCACCGGCCACGAGGGCGAGCCCGGTGCGGATCCACGCGAGGAAGGTGCGCTCGTTGGCGAGCGAGAAGCGCGGGTCCGGGTCGCTCCCGTGGTCGTAGACGCTGCCGGGCCAGCGGTGCTCTCGTGCGCTCACGGGGCCATCATCCCCGCTCGGGCAGGTCGGCCTCGGTGTCGACGTCGCGGCCGGTGGCGAGGTCGCCGCACTCGACGAGCCGGTGGGGGGTGGCACGCAGGTGGTCGCGGGCGCCGCGGTCGCCGCGCGCGGTGGCGCGCACGGCGGCCCAGTGGTCGCGTCCGAGCACGACGGGGTGGCCGGGGACCCCGTCGTACGCCGCCCGCACGAGGGCGGCAGCACCCTCGGGCGCAGCGGCGGCGAGCACCCGCGCGACGACCTCGGCCGACACGTCCGGGAGGTCGACGAGGGTCACGACGGCGACGACCGGCGAAGGCGTGGGTGCTCCGGCCTCGAGGTGGGCGAGCCCGGCACGCAGGGACGCGCCCATCCCCTCGTCCCAGTCGGTGGCCACGACGACCTCGGCCCCGGTGCCGGAGACGGCATCCGCCGCGTCGCCGGCCTCGGCACCCACGACGACGACGACGCGGTCGCACCCGGCGGCGCGGACGCGGCCGACCGCGGTCTCGACGAGCGTCGGTCCGCCCGGGGTCAGGCGGACGAGCGCCTTCGGCCGGCCCATCCGGCGCCCCGCGCCCGCTGCGAGCACGAGTCCGACGGTGCTCACGCCACCGCCCGGCCGAGCGCGGCGTCGACGAGCACCCGCGCCGACCTCCGGGCCTGCGCCGGGGCGTCCGGGTCGGCGTCGAGGGCGCCGCTCGCAAGGCCACCGTCGAGGAGGATGGTGAGCGAACGGGCCAGGGCGGGCGGGTCGTGCGCCCCGGCGTCCGCGGCGAGACCGGTGAGCCACTCGAGCACCGCCGCCTTGTGCTCGACCGTGCGGTCGTGCACCGGGGTGCCCGGCACCGCCTCGGCGGCCGCGTTGATGAAGGCGCACCCGCGGTAGCCGTCGCGCCGGCACGCCGAGCCGAGGGCGTCGAACAGGCCCACGAGCTGGTCGGCCGGGGCGGGGCCGGCGGCCTGCGCGGCGGCGTGCAGCTGGCCGCTCCAGATGCCGTCGACCTTGGCGAGGTACGCGAGCACGAGGTCGTCCTTGGCGGGGAACCACTTGTAGAACGTCGCCTTCGCCACGCCCGACTCGGCGATGATCCGGTCGACACCGACCGCCCGGATGCCGTGGGCGTAGAAGAGCCGAAACGCCGTGTCGAGGATGCGGTCGCGGGCGGGCTGTGGGGCCATGGGTTCGATAGTAGACAGGTCTGTCTGCTGCGTCCACACGGCTCGCGTCCGTCGTGGTCGGTCAGGGGGTGGCGGTGGCCTCGATCGCCGCGATGATCCGGGGGCGCACCTCCTCCGGCGCGATGACGGCATCCACCGAACCGACCTGCACGGCGCGGTGGATGTCGTGCACCCGGTCGAACTCGGCCGCCACCCTGCCGAGCATCTCGGCCCGCACGGCCTGGCGCACGGTCGCGAGCTCCGTGGCGACCTTCGCCCGGTCGGCGCCACTCGCCTCGGCGAGCCGCGCCTCGAGGGAGGCGACCCGCTCGTCGGACGCCGTGCGCTGGTCGACGTCGCGCGCGAAGACGACGGCCGCGGCCGGCGCCCCGCCGATGACAGACGCGAACGAGCCCTCGACGGCGAGCACCGTCATCCGCGGGTTGAGTGCCCTGGAGAACACGACGAACGCTCCGCCGTGGTAGCGCGAGACGACGACGAAGACGATCGGCCCGTCGAAGTTGACGACCGCGCGCCCGATCTCGGCCCCGTACTCGAGCTGGAGCGCGCGCATCGAGTCGGGTGACCCGTCGAACCCGGACAGGTTCGCGAGCACGACGAGCGGCCGGTTCCCGCTCGCCGCGTTGATGGCCCGGGCCGCCTTCTTCGACGACCGGGGGAAGAGCGTCCCGGCGGTGTAGACGTCCGGCCCGTCGGTCGGCGGCACACCACGCCTGGGGACCGACTTGGACTCGATCCCGAGCAGGCACACCGGGATCCCGCCGACCCGCGCGTCGAGCACGACCGCGGTCTCGGCGTCGGCCATGCCCGCCCAGCGCTCGAGCGTTGCGTGGTCCTGGTCGGCCACGGCCCGCATGAGGGTGCGGATGTCGAAGGGCTTCTTGCGGTCGGGGTTGGTCTGCGCCGAGAAGATGTCGCCGACGCGGGTGAACTCGCTCCCCGCGACCTCGTGCGGGTAGGTGGTGATGTCGCGGTCGTGGGGGTCGGTCGTCGGCGCCCGCCGCGGGCCCGCCTCGCCCGGTGCGACCCACGTGTTCTCGTAGTGCGCGAGCAGGATGCCGTACGCGTCGACGAGGTCCTTGGCCCAGTACTGGGCCTGGCCGTTGGGACCCATGACCCGGTCGTAGCCGCCGATGCCGAAGTTGTCCTCGGCCGAGACCCCGCCGGAGAAGTCGAGCGACTGCTTGCCGGTGAGCACCATCGCCGAGTCGGGGGTCATGACGAGGATGCCCTTGGTGTGCATGAGCATCGTGGCCTCCGCGTTCCAGTACGGCTGCGCACCGACGTTGATGCCGGCGACGACGACGTTGACCTCGTGCCCGGCCTGGGTGAACTCGATGATCCGCTTGAGGGCCCTGGCGACCCAGTCCATGTTCTCGGTCCCCGAGTCCATGGAGATGCGGGCCCCGGCCGAGAGCGCGAACCACTCGACGGGCAGCCCGCGCTCCTCCGCGAGGTCGAGGGCGGCGATGACGCGGGCGCACTCCGGCTCGGCGACCGCGCCGAGGGCACGCAGCGGGTCCCCGCACAGCAGGACGCGGCTCACCCCCTCGGGGTGGAGCGGGGTCGGCGTCGTGACGAGGCCGCAGATCAGGCCCGCGGTGTTCTTGCCGTAGGGGCGGTCGACGGGCACGAGGCGCCCCGAGTCGTCGAGGTCGAGCTCCTGCACCGAGCCCCCGCTGCCGGCGACCATCGCGACGAGCTCGTAGGGGTAGACGAGCCCGCGGCGCCGGGCGCGCACGACCTTCTCGGCGTACCCGTCGAGCGGCGCGACGCGCGTCGTCGGAGGGTCCTCGACGGTGAAGGTCACCCCGGAGCCGGGCTGGTAGGAGAACCGGGCGCAGAGCGGGACGGTGCTGCCGCCCTCGCCGGCGATCGCGCCCTGGACGCGGACCTCCTCGATGCCGGCCCCGGCGGTCATCGGCGCGACCTTGTCCTGGAGGGCGGTGAGCTGGTCGAGGTCGGCCTCGACCGTCGGCCAGATGTGCAGCCAGACGTGGTTGGTGTCGAGGCGGGCACCCGCCCCGAGCGTCGCGCGGGCCCGGCGGACCGCCTCGAGGCAGTTGGCGAGGGCGCGCTCGACGTGGGGCAGGGCGGTGACCCGCCCCGACTCGTCGCGCACGACGACGAGCTGGCGCACCTGCGCGAGGGCGACGAGCCGCTGGTCCTGCGGGTTGCCCGCCGCGACGGCGTGGAGGAGCAGGACGTCCTCGGGCGCGTCGAGCCGGGTCAGCTCGAAGTCACGCAGCCGCCACAGGTTGAGCCGCCGACCGACCATGGGGTGCACGTCGCGGACCGGCCGGTCCTCGCCCATCGTCCCGTCGGGCCGCGGCCGGAAGGTGAAGTAGCCGACCTCGCGGTCGTCGTCGGGCACGACACCCACGGCGACCCGGCGCACCCGGGCCGCGAACGGCATCCCGGCGAGGTGCTCGGCCAGCACCGCGGAGGCCGCCTCCTTGTCGCTCGGCAGGTGCCCCCAGTGGACGTAGAGGTCGACGACCGCCTCGTGCCCCTCGGGCCGCGCGTCGACGAGGTGCCCGAGCGTGCGGGAGAGCTCGCTGTGCGGCGACAGCTCGGCGAAGGTGCCCGTCGTGCTCACGAGGTGGGAGTCGCGGTCGTCGAGGCGGTAGTCCGCGGTCGCCACCGCGCGGCCGTCGACGGTCGACTCGTGGAGGCCGGCAAGGGCGTGCTCGCGGTAGTGGCGCTTGATGAGGACGGCCAGCATCGGCTCGCGGGCGGGCACACCGGAGCGCAGCCGCTCGCCGAGGAATCGCACGATCCGCTCGGGGATCGCGGCGAGGGCGTCGATCCGGGCGGTGCGCTCTGGGCCGTCGGGCAGCCCGTCGATCTCGTCGAGCTCGTCGCCGACCGACCCGAGTACCGAGGCCCGGTCGGCGTCGACGAGGGGCTGGTCGAACCACCGGAACCGGACGCTGCGGGCGAGGTCGCCGACGATCGGGAAGCGCAGCTGGGTGGCGCTGACGAGCCGGTCGAGCAGCTCGTGGGCGGCGGCGTCGGCGGGCGGCTCGGGTGCGGGCTCGGAGAGCCACCGCTGGAGGATCGAGGTGGCCATGGCGACCTCGGGGGCGGAGCGCTGCTGGGCGAGGAAGACCCGGAACACCGCGCCCTCGAGGTCGGCGGTGCGCTCCAGGCCGGCGACGCCGTAGTGGTGGAGCACCCGTTCGAGCCGGCTCACGAAGTCGGCGGGCAGGCCGCCCCGTTCGGGGTCGAGGGTCTGCAGGTAGGTGTGGAAGTGCTCGCGGGGGCTGTGCACCCGGTTCTCGACGTGGGCCTCCTCGCCGACCGGCCGGTTGCGGCTCAGCTCGGCGAAGTCGGCGAGGACGCCGAGCAGCGCGACCTCGTCGCACACGGGCGAGCGCCCCTCGCGGGCGAGCGCGTCGCGCGCCTCGAGGTAGCCCGCGAGGGTGCGCTGCTCGTGTCCGGGGTCGAGGTCGTAGCCGAGGAGCATCGCGGCGAGGTCGGCGCGCCCACGCGCCGCGCGCTGCGCCACGTCGCCGTCGGCCAGCTCCTCGGGCAGGTCGAGGTCGGGGGCCTCGGCGGCCGACTCCGTCGCCCCGTCGCCCGGCTCCCCCGTCGGCTCGAGGCGGACGAGCGCCGCCCCGGTCTCGACCTGGCTGCCCGCCGCGACGAGCAGCTCCTTGACCCGGCCCGCGAAGGGCGCCGGGAGCACGGTCTCCATCTTCATCGACTCGAGGACGAGCACGGGAGCCCCGGCCGCGACCTCACCCCCCACAGCCACGGGCGTCGCCACGACGAGTGCCGGTGCAGGAGAGCGCATCACGCCACCCTCGTCGCGGCTGACCCGGTGGGTGACCCCGTCGACCTCGACGAGCTGGACCGGCCCGTGCGCGGCGGTGACGAGGCGGTGCGAGCGCCCGCCCACGACGACCCTGCTCGCGTACGGGCCGACCCGCTCGAGGTCGGCGACGACCCAGGCGACGTGGCCGCTCGGGTCGGCCACGCCGACCCGGAAGCGCGACGGCCCGGTGCGGTAGACGGTGACCTTGTAGGCCGCGCCGCGCAGCTTGAGGTCGACCGCCCGCCCCACGTCGTGCTGGACCTGCGGTCGGCCACCGCGCGAGGTCTCGAGGAGGCGGGTGCGCTCGAACGCCTCGGCCTCCTCGTAGGCCTCGATGCCGGCGACGACGAGCGCGACGCCGGAGTGCTCCCGGGCGACGAGGCGGCCCTCGGCGCGCACCCGGTCGATCCACCCGGTGTCGGCCGAGCCGTCGACGACCTCGGGCTGGTCGAGCAGGTCGAGGATGAACGACTTGTTCGTCGCGCCGCCCTCGATGACGACCGTCGTCTCGCGCATCGCGCGGCGCAGCCGGGCGAGCGCCTCGGTGCGGTCGCGGCCGTGGGCGATGATCTTCGCGATCATCGAGTCGAAGTCGGCCGGGATGGTGTCGCCCTCGGCCACGCCGGTGTCGACCCGGATGCCGGGGCCGGCCGGCAGCTCGAGGTGGGCGATGCGCCCCGGGGCGGGTGCGAAGTCGCGGTCGGGGTCCTCGGCGTTGAGCCGTGCCTCGACGGCGTGGCCGACCTCGGTGGGGCGCTCGCCCTCGAGGCGCCCCCCGGCCGCGACATGCAGCTGGAGGCGCACGAGGTCGGTGCTCGTCACGACCTCGGTGATCGGGTGCTCCACCTGGAGGCGGGTGTTGACCTCGAGGAACGCGAAGAAGCGCTCCCCCGGGTGGTAGAGGAACTCGACCGTGCCGGCGCCGGAGTAGCCGACGGCGACGGCCAGCCGCTCGGCCGACTCGCGCAGCTCGCGGGCCTGGGCCTCGTCGAGCACCGGCGACGCCGACTCCTCGATGACCTTCTGGTTGCGGCGCTGCACCGAGCAGTCGCGCACGCCGATCGCCCACGCGCTGCCCCGGCCGTCGGCGATGACCTGCACCTCGACGTGCCGCGCCCCCGTGACGAGCTTCTCGAGGAAGACCACGCCCGACCCGAAGGCCCGCTGCGCCTCGTCACGGGTGCGCGCGTAGGCGTCGGCGAGCTCGGCGTCGGAGGCGACCTTGCGGATGCCGCGCCCGCCGCCGCCCGCGGTGGCCTTGAGCATGAGCGGGTAGCCGATCCGGGCCGCGGCCGCGGTGGCGTCCTCGAGGGTGTCGACACCCCCGCGGCTCCACGGGGCGACGGGCACCCCGACCTCCTCCGCGATGAGCTTGGAGCCGATCTTGTCGCCGAGCCGGCGCATCGCCTCGGGGCTCGGGCCGATGAAGGTGACCCCGGCGCGCTCGCAGACCTCGGCGAAGGCGGGGTCCTCGGCGACGAACCCCCAGCCCACCCACGCGGCATCCGCCCCGGTCTCGCGCAGTGCTCGCTCGAGGACGGCGTGGTCGAGGTAGGGGCGCAGCGCCGCAGGGCCCAGGTCGTACGCCGCGTCGGCCTCGCGGACGAACATCGCCGAGCGCTCGGCCTCGGTGTGCAGGGCCACCGTCTCGATCCGGTGGCCCCCCGGCCCGGACTGCGCGTTGAGGTCGCGCACGGCGTGGATGAGCCGCATCGCGGCCTCCCCGCGGTTGACGATGGCGATCCGCTGGAACATCGGTGGTCCTCCCGGGGGTCCGGTGTGTGCGCGTCGTCTCGGCGGAGCCGGTCCCGCCGTCTGCCGAGCCTGTCACCATCTCGCGGTGACGCGCGAGTAACGAGCGCGCCCGGTCGCCGGCGAAGGCACCCGCGACGAGCACGTCCACCGGCGCCGGCACTATCGTGACCGGCATGACGGGCAGCGAGCGCACCCACGATCGGGTGGCCGGCCTCGTCGCCTGGGCCGACCGGAACCCGGTCCCGGGCACCATCCTGCGCATCGCCCGCGAGCTGCTGGCCGTCGACGTCCGCGACCGGATCTTCGGGATGGCCGGCCAGTCCTTCCTCGCCGTCGTGCCGCTGCTCATCATCGCCTCGACGTGGCTGTCCGAGAGCGACGGGGAGTCGATCGCGCTCGTCGTCAACGAGCGGCTCGGCCTCACCGGCCCGACCGCGACCACGGTGGTGCTGCTCTTCACCAAGCCCGAGGGGGCCGCGGAGGTGGCGACCGCGTCCGGCCTGAGCATCGTGCTGCTCTTCTTCTCGGTCAACAGCTACACCCGGACCCTGCGCCGGAGCATGGAGCGCCCGTGGGGCCTGCCCGCCGTCGGCTGGCGGGGCCAGCTCACCGGGCTGCTCGGCGTCGGCCTGCTCATCCTCATGCAGTCGACCCTGTCCGTCATCGCGACCGGGTGGATCAGCGAGACCCCGGCCCTCGTGGCGCTCGAGTCGTTGGCCCGCACCCTCGTCGCCATGGCGTTCTGGCTCGCGATCGGCCGCGCCCTGACGCACGGCCGGCTCCCCGTGCGGCACCTGTGGCCCGGCGCCCTCATCGGGGCGATCGGCACCTCGGCGATCGCCCTGTGGTCGGTGACCTTCCTCCCGACGATCTTCGAGCGGGATGCCGCGCGCTACGGCGTCATCGGCGTGGCCCTCGCGCTCGTCACGTGGCTGCTCGCGATCGCCGGGCTCTTCGTCGTCGTCGGTGTGGCGGGGGCCCAGATCGCCCGGGCCACCGGGTGGATCGAGCAGCGGCCGGACCCACTCGTGCAGCCCCTCCTCGAGCAGCCGGAGGCGCCGGTGGCGGAGGCGCGACCGCCCGCGCCGTAGGGGTCGGTCAAGAGGTGGGGTCCCCCTGCGACCGGTCCCCCGACGACGCGTCGGGGAGGTCGGTGGCACCCGGTGCGCGGACGGCATCCGGTGCGCGGACGGCATCCTTCGCGGCGACGGCAATCGGAACGTCGGACGGGTCACCCCGGCGCTCGGCGCGGGGGGCGACGAGGGCGGCCACCTGCTCCTCGGTGGCGGGCGTCAGCTCGTAGCGCCGCTTGTAGATCTCGAGCATCGCCATCGTCGTCGCCGCGACCGGCACGCCGAGCAGCGCCCCGGACAGGCCGAAGAGCTGGGCCCCGAGCAGGGCGGCGCCGAACGAGACCGCGGGGTGGAGGTTGACCGCCCGGGCCGAGATGCGCGGCTCGATGGTGAGGTTCTCGACCTGCTGGTAGGCGATGCCCCAGACGAGCACCCACACGCCGACGATCGGGTCCCCGGACGTGAGCCCGACGACGACCGGGAGCGCGATGGAGATGTAGGTGCCGATGTTCGGGATGAACTGCGCGACGAGACCGGTCCACAGGGCGAGCGGCAGCCAGTAGGGCAGCCCGACGACGAAGAAGACGATGCCGCTCAGCACCGAGTTGATGGCGGCCAGCACGATGCGCGCGGCGATGTAGCCGCCGACCTTGATGCGGGTGAGGTCCCACGCGGCGAGGAAGGGCACCTGCACGTCGGGGCGCATCCGGCGGGCCAGCCAGGAGCGCAGGACCGGCATCCCGGCGGAGACGTAGTAGACGAAGAAGACGAGGACGAAGAGCCCGAAGAACCCCGAGAGCACCGAGGCGAGCACCCCGAGCACGCCGAACGCGACGTCGTCGGCGTAGGCCGCGATGTCGGAGGGCGTCAGGCCGACGCTCTCGAGGAGGGTGTCGAAGGTGAAGCTCGACCCGGTGACCCGGTTGAACCAGGCGAGCGCGTCGGCGGCGATGTCGGGGACGGCGGCGATGAGGCTCGCCAGCTGCTCGACGAACAGGCTCCCGAACACCCAGAGGAACCCGGCGAGCAAGAGGGCCGCGAGCAACATGACGAGTCCGGTGGCGAGGCCGCGCCGCATCCGTCGGGAGAGTGCGCTGACGGCCGGCTCCATCGCGAGCGCGACGAACCAGGCCATGAGGACGTAGTAGAGGGTCGACGCCCCGCGCCACGCGAAGAAGGCGAGGAAGGCGGTGAGGGCGAGCACCCCGACGACGAGCCACGTCCGGTTCCAGAGCGGCCGGTTGCCGTCGGTCACGTCGACGGCGGGCGGGGAGGTCGCCTCCATGGTGCCCAATCTAGGCCCCGGCGGCCGATCCCCTTCGCGCGGCGGGCGTTCTGGAGCCTCGTCAAGCCCCGGTCGGTGACGACGAGATCGTGCGGGGCTCAGGTGGCTGCGTCGGCGGAGTGACCTTCCCTGGCCCGGTCCGCCAGTGAGGCTGCGATGCCGTCGCGGAGGGTGTCGAGGTCGCGGATCGTGCCGTCGGCGTTGACGGCCACGGCCAGCCGGCCGTTGTAGGACAGGGCGGCGACGGTGAGGCCGACCAGTGGCACCAACGGAGCGACCGGAAAGGCCTGGACCAGCTGAGCCCCGGCGAACCACAGCGGGTGCGCCGGACCGGGGATGTTGGTCACCGAGAGGTGGATCCTGGCGCTGCCGCGTCGCCGCGCCCAGGGGATGATCAGTCGCGCGACCGGGACGGGGAGGGCCAGCAGGTCCTGCCCGGTGCCTCCGGTGGCCCGAAGTCGCGCTTTCCGGGCCGAGGTTCGCCCGGTGATGCTCGCGAGCCGGCGTGCCGGGTCGGGCTCGCCCACCGGCAGGTCCACCACCATCATGCTGGTGGCCTGCCCGGAGGGATCGAGGGACACCGGGATGATCGTTCGGACGAACAGCGACTCGCGGCACTCCCCTCGCGCGCTGAGGAGGTCACGAAGTCCCTGCGCCACGGCGGCCAGGAGCAGGTCGTTGACCGTCGCTCCCCGAGCGTGTGCGCCCGCCCGCAGCGGGCCGAGGGGCGCGGTGGTCACGCTCATCCGTCGGGTCGGACCCACCACCCGTGGCAGCGAGGTCCGGGGCAGCGGACCGGAGAAGTCCGACATGGCGTCGCGGTACTGGGCCAGAGCTCGGCATGCCCGGGCCAGGGACGGTGCACGCGGCCGGTGCTGCCCGTCGCGCGCGGGTCTCCACCGACGCAGGTGGTCTGCGACGAGGTCCCGGTGGGACGGCAGCGGAGGCGCGGGCACGGGTGCGGTGCGCGGGGGACCGTACTCGTGCACGGCATCAGGGGCCTCATCCAGCAGTGACGCCAGCAACCGCAACCCGCCGATCCCGTCGGCCAGCACGTGGTGCACGACCAGCAGGACGGCGAACCGGCCACCGGGAAGGCCGTGCACGACGTCAGCGCGCCACAGGGCGCGGTCGCGGTGCAGCGGTGTTGCGGCCCGGTTCGCCGACCACGTCGCCAGGTCAGCGTCCGGCCCGAGCGTGCGGACCTCGACGTGGCGCGCGAGGTCATCATCGGGGTCCTCGACCCACACCGGGCGCCCCTCACCCCAGCGGGTCCACAGCACCCGGCGACCCAGCTCCGGCACGCCACGCGCCCGCCTGGACAGCTCGTCGGCGACCGGGCCGGTGTCCACGACACCGTCCGGCCCGGCGAACGGGCCCGGGTCGAAGACCGCCAGCAGTCCCAGGTGGAACGGGGTGTCGTCGTCGCCGACCCACGCGTTGACCAGCTCGTCCATCCGCAGCCGAGTCAGGGGCATGACGACACCTCGTGACCACCGCCGCCCTGAGCGGCGACCGGGACCGGTGCGTCGGGGGCGGCGGCCAGCTCCCAGTCTGGTCCGGACCGGCCCCCGCAACGGGCGGTCGAGAACAAGATCACGATGGTCGGACCGCGCACGTGCCGTACGAGGCGGAGGGCGTCGGGCCTCGGGATCGGCACGGTCCACCTGCTGTTCCTCCGCGGCGGCTCAGAACCCGGCGGCGACGCCCGTGGACGGTGGCTTGCCGTAGCCCTTCCTCTCCTTGCCGCGGCGAGTACAGAGGTCAAAGCCGGCGTTCGGGCCGCCCATCTCCTTGTTCACGTGGTGCTGCCACGTGTGCCGCCCCAGCAGGCAACGGACGTTGATCACAGGTACCACCTCCCGCGAACGCCATTGTCCGGCGCCGGCAACCTCAGGGTCAACGGGCCATCGCGGACCCGTGCACCGCGAGGTTTGACGCACGCTGCAGTGCCTCCTCGCCCGCCGGGTGGCGAGCCGCGATCAGGAACCGGCGCAGGACGGGGTTGGCATGCAGGACCGCCGCAGGCTCACGCGAAGGGGCCCGCTCGGGGAGCTCGGCGACCTCTTGTGCCTCCAACAGGAAGAGGTCCTCCAGTACCGACCGGGCGTTCGCTGGTTCCTAGACTCAAGCCATGGGCGACACCTGCGTCTCGCGTGTTCCGGTCTTCGCAGGGCTCTCGACGGAGGATCAAGGACGTGTGGCGGGACTGGCGCGTCCGATGCACCTGGCGGCTGGCGAGGTGGCGTACTCGGCCGGTGATTCCCCGTCGCGACTCATCGTGGTGCACACGGGACATCTGAAGATCTCGCGCGTCTCGGCTGATGGCTCCGAACAGCTCATCCGCGTGTTGGGGCCGGGTGAGTTCGTCGGGGAGGCGTCGGTGTTCGCGGACCGGTCACCTGAGGACTACGCCATCGCCCTGGATGACTGCCAGGCCTGCGTGTTCCGACACGACGACCTCCGGGCCCTGGTCAGCAGGCACCCCCAGATCGCCCTGCGGATGCTGGCCACGGTCAGCGCGCGACTGTCCGACACCGAGCGCCGGCTCAGCTCCCTGACCGCGCACGACGTCGAGGCTCGAGTGGCTGACTACCTCCTCGGCCTACCGGGCTCATGGCAGGGCGGCATCGTCACGGTGACCCTGCCGTTGGCCAAGAAGCACGTGGCCGCCCTGCTCGACACCACACCGGAGAGCCTGAGCCGGTCCCTGCGCAGCCTGTCCGACAAGGGGCTGATCGCGATCGGTCCGGGACGGGCGGTCGTGCTCACCCAGCCGGATCGGCTGCAGCAGGAAGCTCACCGGGTTTGAGGTCGGTGCGGCGGCGCGCACGGGCCAGCCATCGGATGACCACCGCCTCGAGGTGGTCCAGCGGGACGAATGGCTCGTCCCACACCCGGGAGTCGTCCGAGACTGCCGGGTTGTCACCGGCCACGAAGTAGCTGCCGGTCGGGACCCGCCACGCCGCGGTGACGGCACCCGGCACCCGCCCTCGCCCGTCGACGGATTCGCCGTTGACGAAGAGGCGGCCAGCCTCCACCTCCACCTGGTCATCGGGAACCCCCACCACCCGCTTGAGCATCCGGGTCCCCCCGCGCCGCAAGACCACGACCTGGCCGCGTCGCGGCAGCCCGCCCCTGCCGATGCCTCGCGTGAGGAGCAGGTCACCCGAGCGGTAGGTGGGGGCCATGGACGCACCGGCCACCTTGACCACGCGCTTCACACCTGCGTCCTAGTGGGCGTGGGCGTGGCTGTGGTGCTCGGTGGGTGCGTGGCCGGAGCGCTCGTGGTGCTCGTGCTCCTCGCCTTCGGCGTACTTGAAGAAGCTGACGTACCCGCCCACGTAGCGCCGAGCAGCTGCCAGGTCGTCCACGTCGAAGTCCTTGAGGGCCAGCGCGGCCTGGAACCTGCGGTGGAGCTCGGTACGGCGATCCGGCGCCACCATGGGCAGCAGGTCGGCGTCCGACTCCTGGGCGATGGCCTCGTCCGCGGCCTGGACCAGCGGGTCGATCTGGGCGCCGGTGGGCTGGATGCCGGTGAAGCCCACACCCTCGGCCATCCGGTGGACCCGGACCAGCGTCTCAAGGAAGAGCCGATCCGCCACCTCGGCAGCCTCCGGCCCCAGGACGCGAACCTTCAGCGCCTTGTCGAAGACGTCGCGCACCTCGGCCTCGCCGGCGGCAGGGACCCACTTCAGGGCGTAGTGGACGTTGCCCGTCTCCAACGCCTTGCGTGCGTCGGTGACGGCCGGGCCTTCGGCGGTGTCGCAGTGGGCCTGCACGGTGGCGGGCCTCATCGCGGCCAACCAGCTGATGATGCGGTTCATGAACATCGGAGGGGCTCCTTCGTTTGGTAGCCCCAAGCTAGGCCGGGCGGAGCTGACTCGTCCTTGACGAGGATCAACTCACACGCAGCCGCAGCCACACTCACGCCGCTTCGGTCGCGATGGGCATGGTTGGCAAGCCGAAACGCGGCGCTCTGACGCGGGTGGACATGCCATGCGCCACGCTGGTGCACTGCGTGCACCACTTGGGTCGCGCGAGTCGTGTTCGCGATCCGGCCTATTCCGCCGAGGTCGGTGGGCGTCCGGCGGCGCGCAGCCGTCCGCGAACGCGACCAGCGGCATCCCACGTGCTCGTGAGCTCGATGACCGCGAGTGCCGAGGTCGGCATGGGGACTCGGTCGCCGGTGAGGGTCTCGGCGAAATCCTCGATCCCGGGATTGTGGCCAACGAGCACGACCGTTCTCAGTGCCTCATCGAGGTGTCGGACGATGTCGAGTAGCTCACCACCGGAGGCCGCGTAAGCGTCGTCGTCGTGTCGAGTCTTGGGTGGCTGTTCGAGTTCGTCCGACACCAGAGCCCAGGTGGTCCGGGCGCGTTTCGCGGTGGACACGACGGCCAGGTCGATCGCGTCGATGTTGGCAGCCAGCCACCGGCCGGCGTCGGGGGCCTGGCGCCTCCCTCGCTTGGCGAGCGGGCGGTCGTGGTCACCCTCGTGGCCCGACCAGTCCGACTTGGCGTGTCTGAGGAGGATCAGCGTGTGCTCGGCCACCAGCCCAGTGTGCTCCCACGAGAGGGTGCCTGCAGTCGCGACGAGACCTGAACAGGCCGAGCCCTCGTCCGGTGTGAGCATGACGGAACAGACTCAAGCACGTTGGAGGATCTGTTCCACCACCTCGGACTTGGCCTGGGCGTAATGCTGGACGTGCCTCCACTGCTGTTGCGCCAGTCGCCGTTTGGTGCGGGCGTACAGCTCCCGGTCACCCGCGTCGGTTCGTAGCCAGTCACGGAAGCGGAGCATGCGATCGACCTCGTCCTCGCCCGCGCTGAAGACGTGCATGTTGATGTCGGCGTCGGGGCCCTTGAACAGGCGGTGCTCGAGCCAGTCCGGCTCGCGGATCACCAGCCGGTAGCCGACCGCAGCCAGGGCCGGTACGTAGCTGGCCTCGTCGGCCGAGTCGCGGACCACCAGGAGGATGTCGATGATCGGCTTGGCGACCAGGCCCGGCACGGAGGTCGACCCCACGTGCTCCAGCTGCACCACCGCCGGGCCCAGTGCGCCGCGCACGCGGACGGCCTCCCGGTCGAACAGCACCGGCCAGTTCGGGTCCGACTCCACCAAGGTGATGGTGCCGTTGTGCGGGATCAGGGGCTCCAGGCGCACCTGTTGCATGTACTCGTCACTGACCGGATCAATGTCATCCATGCCCCCTCCCATCTGCACCAGGGATTCTCGCCCACCCGGTGAAGAGCGACAGCGAACACCCACGTTGATCCGTTGGAGGCATCTCGGCGCCCGGTGGCAGTTGAGAGGACTCGCGGCGCAGTGAGGCACCCCCGCGGCCATGGACCGTTGACCCGCCGCTCCCCGAGGGCGATGTCCTTCAGCGGCCGAGCGGTTTGGGTCGTGGACGTCCTCGGCAGGTTCCCGAGGGCCTTCCTGGCCGTTCGGGACGCTGGCCCTGGCTCCCGGGTTGTGGTGTCGGCGATGGTGCTGCGGTCAGGAGGCACTCAGCCTCCGAATTGCTCCTTGGGAGGGTCACATGTCCACGTCTGTCACACCTGTCGGGGAACGTACGAACGCGTGGTCGGCTGCGCCGGCGTTCCCCCTGGTCGTCTCGAGCGCGGCCCTTGCCGTGGTCACGCTGACCGCCTGGGCTGTCGAGGGTGCTTGGGCGATGGCCTGGGTGCTGGGGGTTCCGCTGGTCGTTGCCTCGCACCTCGCACATCGCCAGAGCAGGGCTGCCGCCGTCATCTCCGGGCTCTTGGCGGTGGCGCTTGTGGTCGTGTGGTTCGTCGTGGGCCGGGCCAATGGGTGGTCGTCCGGGCTGAGCTCTCAGGAGCTGTACGTGGGCGTGGTCTTCCTGGCTTTGGGGCCCGTCGCGATGCTCACGCTGGTGATCGCGGTGCGTGACCTATTCCGTCGGCCCTGACCCCGCCCTAGCCTCGGCTCATGGTGGAGGTCGTCGCCGTGGGGCTGGCGATGTCGCTGTGCTCGGCGGCTCTGGCCCTGCTGGTGCGTCGGCCCACGCATCCGGTCAGCCTCGTCATCGCGGTGATGGCCGCGTCCAGCGTGCTGGGCGTCAGCCAGCCCGACGGGCGGGTCACGGATGCGCTGTGGGCGCTCAGCCACCTTCCGTTGTCGATGCTTCTGGTCGTCTTTCCGGACGGCCCGCGGGGGCGCCGGTGGGCCCGGGTCCTGGGGTACCAGGTGGTGGCGCTGGGGTGCGTGGTCGGTGGTTCGGTGCTGTGGCCGGATGGAAGCGCTCCACCTGTGGCGCGGGTCGTGCTCTGGGTACTGGCAGTGTCGTTCGTGCCGATCGCGGCGGCGGCCGTGGTCTCTCTTGTCCGGCTGTGGAGGGTTTCTGTCGGGGGGCGCCGCTCGCGGATCGGCTTGGTCCTTGCGGCGGGGACCTTCCTGCTCGTTCCGAACGTGTTCCTGGCGCCACCGGTGCTGGCGTTGGAGTCGATGGGCGTGTCCACCGAGCCGTTCAGCGCGGTCGCGGGCAGCACGTCCGGGCTGGCGTTCGCAGCCGTGCCGCTCGCGGTCGCCGTCGCGGCCCTGGCCGAACCGGGTGGCCGCCGCCTCCGGGTCGTTGAGTGGGTGTGGCGGGTTGGCCTCGTGGCCGCCGGCGGCCTCGTGCTGGGTGGGACGGTCGCGTTGACCATTGAGGCGTGGAGCGGTGGGATGCCGTTCCCGCCCGGGGCGGCCGCGGCGGCGTTCGTCGTGGTCGCCTTGGGGACGGCGGCGGGGGTGAGCCTGTCGCATCGGGCGGCGGGGTGGGTGCCGCTGGCCGGGGAGCGCACCCGGCTCGGGGTCGCCGACCTGGCAGATCGGCTCTCGTCGGCGCCGACAGCCGATGAGGTCCCGGCCCTGGTCGCGCGGACCGTCGGCGAGGCGCTCGAGCTGCGCGGGGCGGCGGTGGTGATGAGCCTTCACGGTGGCGAGGAGCGGCTGGCCACGTGGGGCGACCTCGACGGCGGCGCAGCACCGGTGACGCGGCCGCTGACCCACGCCGGCACCATCGTGGGGCGAATCGTCCTGGCACCGCACCGCGACGGTGTCCCGCTGGACCTGGCTGCCCTCGACGCCCTCGCGACGCCCGTCGCGGCCACGGTCGCTGCTGGGCTGTTGACCCGCGAACTGCAGCAGGCTCGGGACCGGGTGCTGCAGATTCGGGACGACGAAAGAGCCCGACTGCGCGATGACCTGCACGACGAGCTGAGTCCGTCCCTGGCGGGGCTGCGCCTCACCGCCACAGCGGCCCGAGATCGGCTCGCTGACGACGACCTTGCCGGTGCCGACGCGCTCTTGGCGCGCATCGATACCGAGGCGGCGCGCACCGCGAAGGTCGTGCGCGGCATCCTCGAGGGCCTGCATCCCGACGACCTCGCCCGAGGGGGCCTGCTGGACGCGCTGCGAGACCGGGCCGCAGCCCTGGACCGCTCGGCCGCCTTCACCATCACCGTCGAGGCGCCGACCCAGCTGCCCGCCGTGGCCCCGCAGACCGAGGCCGCGGTCTTCCGCACGGCCGTCGAGGCGATGGCCAACGCCGCGCGGCACGCCAACGGCAGCCGCTGCACCGTGCGTCTGAGCGCCGACAGCCAGCACCTGCACCTCGACGTCGCCGACGACGGGACGGGTCTGCCGTCGCCGCCGCGGCCGGGACTGGGGCTGCCCTCGATGGCGGCACGCACCGAAGCGGTGGGCGGCGAGCTGCAGCTCGTGACCGCCGACGCAGGGGGGACCATCGTGCGGGCTCGCTTTCCCCTGCCGGCATCGACGCAGGCCGCGCGATGAGCATCCGGGTGCTGCTGGCCGACGACCACCCGCTCTTCCGCGACGGGCTGCGCGCGATGTTGGATGGACGGGCAGCGTTCGACGTCGTCGCCGTCGCCGGGAACGGCACCGACGCTGTCCGCCTCGCCAAGGAGCATCTGCCCGATGTGGCCGTTCTCGACCTGCGGATGCCGAACGGCGATGGGGTGGCAGCCACCACGGGAATCCACCACGCCTGCCCGGAGACCAGGATCCTCGTCCTCAGCTCCTTCGACGACGAGCACTATGTCGCCCAGGCCCTGGCGGCGGGCGCGAACGGCTACATTCTCAAGGCCGCTGCCCCGGACGAGATCGCCGACGCGATCAGCGCGGTCGCCTCCGGAACCTCCGTCCTCTCCGACACGATCCTTGCCGACATTGCCCTGCGGACAGCGGCACGTCGCGGACGGCCCTTCCCCCAGCTGACCGAACGCGAGTTCGACGTCCTCGAGGCGATGGCGCGAGGGAAGAACTCCGACGAAATCGCCCGGCGGCTCGGACTGAGCGTGAAGACCGTGCGCAACAACATTTCAAACATCCTGGTCAAGCTCGGTGTCCGAGACCGCGCCGCAGCGGTCGTCGTCGCCCACCAACACGGGGTCGGCGCCTGACGGCCTCCCAACGTGAACGCTCCCCTCGTGGCGACGCGCCGGACTTCTGGCGGCTACCTGACACTGGTCGTAGGCCGGTCTGCACCTCTTCCCTACGCAAATGAGCCCGCCCTTGGGGGCCACTTGCGGGCACTGCAGTTCCATCGACTCGACTCGGTGAGGAGCGTTGTTCATCTCTTGCCTGCAGCCCTCGTCGGGTGTGTGGGCCTCGATGACGCAGACCAGAGGCTGAGTCAAAGCGGTCGTTCTCGACAACCCGCTTCCGCCACCGCGCCCGGCATCCGCTCGGCTTGGGTTGCGACGAGGGGGCATCCAGCGAAGGCCTTACGGTCCGCACCTTCTGCGCAGGCTCTCGATCTCACACGCATCTGGCAGGAGACACAGTCGAAGGGCCCCTCGAATCTACGTTTCCGCAGTTCAAGGGGCCCTTCGCACGGGTGGCAGGTGAAGGATTCGAACCTTCGAAGCTTTCGCGACGGATTTACAGTCCGCTCCCATTGGCCGCTCGGGCAACCTGCCGTGGTGCGCATGGAAGGATAGCAAGCCGCATCCGGCAGACCGAATCGACCAGGAGGACCCGTGGCGGACAGCTCGTTCGACATCGTCAGCAAGTACGACAAGCAGGAGGTCGCCAACGCCGTGAACACCGCGGCGAAGGAGATCGCGAACCGCTACGACTTCAAGAACGTCGGCGCGAAAGTCGAGCTCGCAGGCGAGGTCGTGAAGATCGAGGCGAACAGCGAGGAGCGATGCAAGGCGGCCCTCGACGTCGTGCAGACCTGGCTCGTCAAGCGGGGGGTGTCGCTCAAGCACCTCGAGGTCCCCGAGGCGGGGCCGCGCCTGTCGGGCAAGGAGTACAAGCTCGACTGCGCGCTCAAGGAGGGCATCTCCTCCGAGAACGCCAAGAAGATCTCGAAGATCATCCGCGACGAGGGGCCGAAGTCCGTCAAGAGCCAGATCCAGGGCGACGAGCTCCGCGTGCAGAGCAAGTCGCGCGACGACCTCCAGGCCGTGCAGCGGCTGCTCAAGGACAAGGACCTCGACGTCGCCCTGCAGTTCACCAACTACCGTTAGCCGCCCTGAAACCACAGTTCAGAGCCCTGGTCGACCCCCTCGGTCCGCACCGGGTCCGCACCAAGTCCGCAGACGGGGCCTGTCTGAGGTCGGGGCCGGGTGTACGAGCGAGCCCGGGGACTGCGCCTCCCCAGGCCGCAGACCAACGGCGCCACCTCCAACCCCTGGGTGAGTATCGCGTCCACGTCGGGGGTCCCGACGACCGGTGGCCCACGTCGAGTGGTAGCCCCCTGTCAGCGTGCGGCCTGCCCCCTCCAGCCCACGGCTCTCGCTGGGGCACACTCAGGGCTGGAGGTGGGTCGACAGGTGTTCCAGGTCCGGGTGTTGCTGGTCGATGACCAGGAGGCCTTCATGCGCGCACTGGTGGCCGTCGTCGGTGCCACACCGAACTTCGACGTGGTGGGGCGGGCGCGCACCGGCGAGGAGTCGCTGGTCCTGGCGAGCGAGGTGAACCCCGACCTGGTGCTCATGGATGTGAACCTGCCGGGGATCGACGGGCTGGAGGCGACGCGGCGGTTGCGCGCACGCAGCTCGCCGCCGGTGGTCGTGCTGCTGTCCACTCACGACGAGGACGCGGGCGAGCAGTACCTCGCGGAGTCCGGCGCTCACGAGTACGTCACCAAGTCGGCATTCGGCCCGCAACGGCTGGCGGAGTGCTGGTCCCGGTCACAGGGCTGACAAAGCGCCCGACCCCGGCGGTGGAGCGACGCCGGCCACGACGGCATCCGGCTGCGTGGTGAGGGGGAAGCGAACGTCGACCGCGGTGTCTCCCTCAGCTGCCCGGACGGTGATGGCCCCGCCCACCGCTTCCACCCGGTCTCGCATGTGCGGCACGGACAGACTGGGTTTCCCGGTGCTGCCGGTGAGGCCCACGTGCAGCGACCCATCGACCACGCCGAGCCGCACGACCACGGGATGCCGGAGCTCGCGTGCTGCTTCGGCGATGCAGTAGTACGCCGCCGCCTCGATGCTCGGCTCGAAGCGACGGCCGGCGACATCGTCCCCGAGGTGCAGGGTTCCAGGGGTGCTGGTCCGCGCGAGCAAGGAGCTCACGGCTGAGGGGAGGCCGGAGCGGGTGAGCTGCGCGGGAAAGATCCCGCGCGTGATCTCCCTGAGCCCTTCGAGCGCGGCGGTCAGTGACTGCAGCAGCGGTGCGAGCCGGACCGCGAGTGGGGGCTCACCGTTTCGCGGGGCGTCGGGCAGCTGCCGCAGCCGACCCGGCAGCGGCACGAGGTGGACGAGCACCTGGGCAGAGATCGCGCGCTCGAGTCGGCGGCGCTCCGCGTCGCCAGCGGTGATCAGTCGTTGCCGGGACTCGGCGAGGTGCACCGTGTGTCGCCGCAGCTCCTCGACCTGCGCCGACAGCTGCGTGGTCAGGTGGGCGTTGCGGAACGCCAGGCCGGCCTGGTCTGCCAGATCGGCGAGGAGGCGATGCTCCCGCGCCCGCAGGGGATGCCCGGCCGGCATCACCACGGTGAGGCTGCCGAGGTGCTGGCCACGATGGACGATCGGCACCTCGGTGGAGAGGCCATCGCCGTCGGCTCGGGCGGGTGCCCAGCGCGCGCCCCGATCGGGTCCATGGTCGACCTGGAGAAGCACGGTCGTGTGGTGCGCGTTGACCGCGCCTCCCGCGGCCTGCGCCAGCGCGGGGAGCAGAGCGTCGGGGTCGGGACGTTCACCCAACCGGCGACTGAAGTCGGCCAGGGCTTCATACGGTGCTGCCGCGTCACCGAAGGCCAGCCGGTCGGCAATCCTCACGATCCTTCTCCGCAGTGGCTGGAAGGCCACCGCGACCACCGCGGTGGCCACCACCGACGGCCAGAAGCCTGCCGCTCCCCCGGTCACCGTGAGGCCCGCGGCGACCACGACGCCGACGTATCCGGCAGCCACGACCGCCGTCGCAAGGGTCAGCACGAGAGCACGGTTGACGACGAGATCGATCTGCACGAGACGGTGTCGGAGCACCGCGACCGCGACGCACACCGGCACCGCCACCTGCGCCAGCCGCAGCGGAAGCGCTGCCAGCCAGGTGCCCTCCTCGCCCTGCAGCCGTGGGACAGCCAGGATCACGACGACGCCGACGGCCAACATGCTCGCCGCGGTGGCGATCCACAGCAGCTGCCTACGCACGTCGTCGTGCGACCGCCTGAGGCGAACCACCAGCGAGGCTACGGAGGCGACCAGCCCTGCTGCGATGAGGAGGTACCCGACGGTCAGCAGTGCCGTGACCGCCGTGCTACCGCCGTCCTGCTTGCCGTCCACGACCCCGTCGGGAGGGGTCATGAGCGAGCCGAGGGTGTGCAGCACCAGGCCCGCCACGGTGCCCCACACGACCCAGCGCCATCGTGGCGACGGCAGGCGGCCATCCGGGGCGAGGAGGAACACCAGGACCAGTGCCGTGAATGCCGGCCACCCGAGGAACGGTGCGGCCCAGCCGATTCGCTGCGCCCACTCCGTACTCCCCGGACCATCACCCTCGATCACCCACCCGGTGTACGCCTCTGCGGCCAGGGTGACGGAGAGGAGGCTCGCCACGGACAGCAGCCAGCCCAGGGGGTGCCTGGGATGCCGCGACACGATGAGCGCCCCCATCACCGCGCACCCGGCACTGGCCAAGGGGGCCAGCGGCCAGCCGTGGTCGGCCCAGGTCGCCTCACTCATCAACGGACGGTGGGCGGCGGTGAACACCGTGTCCAGGGCGATCGCCACCGCGGTCAGGGCCACGACGACCCACGCGACGCGCGCCCTCACGTCACTGCACCGGAAGCGACGGTGCGCGACCAGCGCGCAGGTGGTGGAGCCCCGCGGGCGACCACCGCTGTCACGGTCGTCCCCGTCCCCCGCTCGGAGGTCACGCTCACGCTCCCACCGACGGCACTCAGCCGGTCGCTCATGTTGAGCAGCCCACCGCCCGACCCGGTGTCACGGATGCCGTCATGGTCGAAGCCGATGCCGTCGTCACGGACCCGCAGCCACCAGACGTCGGTGTCCTGGCCAAGGTCCACCCTCACCCGGCCGGCGCCGGCGTGCTTGGTCGCGTTCTGCACCGCCTCGAGCGCGCAGAAGTAGAGTGCGGCCTCCACCGCTGTCGGCAGGCGTCCGAGATCCCCCGCCCCCAGGGTGACCGGCACCGAGCTGGTCACCACGGCGGAGCGCAGCGCCGGAACCAGCCCGTCGTCGGCGAGCAGCCGAGGATAGATGCCGCGAGACATCGCGGAGAGCGTGCTGATCGCCTCGACGGCGGCGGCAGCCTGCGAGGCGACAACCTCAGCGGCGCGATCCGGGGAGTGGCCGGCCAGTGCCTGTGCCAGCCGTAGGTTGACCGCGAGGGCGACGAGGTGCTGCTGCGCACCGTCATGCATGTCACGCTCCAGGCGACGCCGCTCGGCATCCTGGGTCCTGATGAGCCGCTCGCGCGATGCCCGCAGCTCACCGGCCTGCTCCACCAGCTCGTCAT
Source organism: Fodinibacter luteus (assembly GCF_039541575.1). Classification (NCBI taxonomy): domain Bacteria; kingdom Bacillati; phylum Actinomycetota; class Actinomycetes; order Micrococcales; family Intrasporangiaceae; genus Fodinibacter (ex Wang et al. 2009); species Fodinibacter luteus. The sequence continues at coordinate 144,785 of NZ_BAABGM010000014.1, forward strand.
GACGCACCTCGAGCTCCCGCTGGAGCCCTGCCTGTCGCAACGCCAGCCCGGCCTGCGCGGCCAGCCCTTCGAACAGCCGCTGCTCGACCGTGGTCAGCGCCTGCCCGGGGCGTTCCTGCAGCCGCAGGACCCCGAGGATCTCCGCCCCGTGCCGGACCGCGAGCGTTCGTTGCCCACTGGCGGATGCCGTCCCCACCCCGGGCGGCAGGGAGGGCGCGCCGAGGTCCCGGGCCACCCCTTGGGGCCAGGCCGCCCCCAGCACGAGCGCGTCGTCGACGACCAGCCAGACCTGCGCCCACAGCGCCCCTGTCCCCTCGGCCAGGACCTTCGCCATGCGCTCCGTCATCTCAGCCGTGGAAGGACTGCCCGTCACCGTCTCCGAGAACTGGCTCAGCACGTCGTACGGCGTCTGTGCACCGCCCAGCCCCAGCGTCGCGGCCACCCGCTCCAGAGCGGACTGCACCCGCGCGAACGACAGGGCCACGACCACCGTGGCGAGGATGGACAGGGGCAGGCTCGGTGAGTCGGCGACCCCGAGCAGAGCACCCCCACCGAGGACGACGACCGTGTAGACGGTGGCCACGAACCCCAGGAGCCCGAACGTCACCGCCAGCCGCCCCCGCCAACCGCGGTGCAGGACGAGCCGCCCGGGACGTTTGCTCATGCTGCGAGTGTGTTCCCCATCGCGGGAGATGGGTAGGGGCCGAGCCGAACCCGGGGGGTGGGGCTGGCCCCACCCCGCTCCGAGCGCCCGCATCGGGGCTCACCGAGCCGAGCCGCTCGCCTCCAGGTAGGCGAGGACTGCGCTGACTCGCCGGTTGACCGCATGCTCGTCGACCAGGCCCAGCTTCTGGAACACCGACCCGATGTGCTTCTCGACCGCGCGGTCACTCATGAACAGCGTCGTGGCGATGGCGGCGTTGTTGCGGCCCGTGGCCATCTCGCGCAGGACCTCGCGCTCACGGTCGGTCAGGCCGAGAAGTGGGGTTTCCGCGGCCCTGCGGGCGAGCAGGGCCTCGACCACCAGCGGGTCCAGCACGGACCCGCCCCCAGCCACCTCTCGCAGCGCCCTGCCCAGCTCTGCGAGGTCGGTGACACGCTCCTTGAGCAGGTATCCCCGTCCCGCGACGCCGTCGGCGAGCAGCTCGAAGGCGTAGTCCTCCTCGACGTACTGGGACAGCACGACGACTCCGACCTGCGGATGACGCGAGCGGATGAGCCGGGCCGCGTCGATGCCTTCCTTCGTGTGGGTCGGAGGCATCCGGATGTCCGTGAGCACGGCGTCAGGGGCCAGCTCGTCGACCAGCGCGAGGAGGGTGGCCGCATCCGTGGCCGTGCCCACGAGGTCGATGCCGTCGACCTCGGCCAGCAACGCCGTCATCCCCTCGCGCATCAGGAAGTTGTCGTCGGCGAAGACCACGCGAAGCGGCATGCGCACGACTGTACGGGGGCTGGCCCCCACCGACACCGTGCCGAACCCCCTCCAGCCGTGCTGCCAGCCCCATCGTCACCCGCCCGGCCTGTTCGTAGCGTCGACGTCACGACCACGAGAGGTGGTCAGCGAGAACGGCACCCGGTGCCACGAGGCGAGGAATCCCTGATGACGAGCACACACACACCCACCGGCGCACTGACCCCGGCCGGCAGCGAAGGCACGATGATGCGGGCGATCCTGCACACGGGCTACGGAACGGTGGCCGAGGACGTCCTGCGGTGCACGACGGTCAGTCGGCCCACACCCGAGGACGACAGCGTCCTCGTGCGAGTTCGGGCCTCCAGCGTCGACCGCGGGACCTGGCACATCATGGCCGGCCTGCCCTACCCCATCCGGCTGGCCGGCTTCGGTGTCCGGAACCCCAAACACCTCAACCCCGGCCGATGCCTCGCGGGCACGGTGACGGCCACCGGTCCCGACGTGAGCTCGTTCCAGGTGGGCGACGAGGTGTTCGGGACGTGCGACGGGGCGTTCGCGGAGTACGTCACCGCTCGGCCGGACAAGCTGTCACCGGCCCCCTCAGGCCTCTCCCCCGAACAGGCCGCAAGCATGCCGGTCTCCGGCGTCACCGCCCTGCAGGCGGTGCGCGACCACGGGCGGGTGCAGGCTGGTGACCACGTCCTGGTCGTGGGCGCCTCGGGCGGTGTCGGCACCTTCGCCGTCCAGATCGCGAAGGCCTTCGGGGCGCAGGTGACCGGAGTGTGCAGCACGGCCAAGACCGGCCTGGTCCGCAGCCTCGGTGCCGACCACGTGATCGACCACACCAGCACCGACTTCGCCCGCGGGTCGACGCACTACGACGTGATCCTGGACATCGGCGGCAACAGCTCGTTGACCCGGCTCCGTCGGGCCCTGACCCCCACCGGAACGCTCGTGATCGTGGGCGGGGAGACCGACGGGCGCCTCCTGGGTGGGTTCGACCGCACCCTTCGCGCCCTGCTTCTCTCCCCCTTCGTCAGGCAGGACCTGCGCAACTTCGTGGCCTCCGAGAACGGAGCCGATCTCAGGGTCCTGGGCGACCTCGTCGAGGCCGGTCGGCTGAGGCCGGTCATCGACCGCACGTACCCGCTGAGCGAGGTCGCTGACGCTGTGGCCCACGTCATCGGGGGCCGTGCCCGCGGCAAGACCGTCATCACCATCTGATCCAGCGAGACCGACGTCGCCGAACCATCGGCGGCACCGCCCACCACGAACACGAGGAGTCGACATGTTGGTCCGAGTAGCTGACTGGTGCCATCGCATGCGCCGTCTGGTCGTCGCCGGCTGGGTTGCCGCCCTGATCGGCACCTTCTTCCTGGCCGGCGCCGTCGGCGGAGAGTTCCGGCAGGACTACCTCCAGCCCAGTTCGGAGTCCCAGGAAGCGGTGGAGACGCTGCGCACCTCGTTCCCCGAGCGAGCCGGTGACAGCATCCAGATCGCCATCCAGTCACGAGATGGCGTCACAGCACCGCCGATACAGGCCCGGGCGGAACGGGTGTTCGACGCCGTGGCCCGCGCCGAGCACGTCGTGGACGTCCTCAGCCCCTACAGTGCCCCGGATGCCGGGCGGATCTCCGCTGACGGCACCACGGCCTTCGCCACCGTCACGCTGGACAGGACGGTCAACGAGTTCACACCCGAGGAGGCTGCCGACCTCGTCGAACCCGTCCTGGCAGCCGCAGGCGACGACATGCAGGTCGAGGTCGCCGGACCCGTCGCAGCGCTGTCGCAGACCGCCCCCATCGGATCCGAGGCGATCGGGCTCCTCGCCGCAGCGGTCATCCTGCTCTTCACCTTCGGGTCCGCCGTCGCCATGGGGCTGCCGCTGGTCACAGCCCTCCTCGGGCTGGGCATCGCCATGTCCCTCGGTGAGGTGCTGCGCAGGGTGGTCGACGTGCCGGACTGGGCGCCCGCCACGGCCGCGATGGTCGGCCTCGGGGTCGGCATCGACTACGCCCTGCTCATCGTCACCCGGTTCCGCGGGGCCCTGGCCGACGGGCAGGAACCCCGTGAGGCCACCGGCACCGCCATCGGCACGGCAGGTCGCGCAGTGGTGTTCGCCGGGCTGACCGTCGTCGTCTCGATGCTCGGCATCCTGCTCATGGGACAGGCGTCGATGACGGGCTTCGCGTTCTCCGTGGTGCTCACCGTGCTCGTCGTCATGGCGGCATCGGTCACCCTGCTCCCCGCTACCCTCGGCTTCACCGGCCGCAGCATCGAACGCCTCCACGTGCCGTTCGTCCGCAGGGTCGCACGACCGCTCGACGCCTCCCGCTGGTACCGGTGGAGCCGGTTCATCCAGCGAAGCCCCTGGATCGCCGCCACCGGCGCGCTCGGGGTGCTCCTCGCGCTGGCCGCTCCGTTCCTCGGCATCCGCTTCGGCATGCCGGACGCGACGAACGACCCTGCGACGTCCACCACCCGCCAGGCCCACGAACTGCTCGCCGATGGGTTCGGGCCCGGCTTCTCCGCCCCCCTGGTGCTCACCGTGCAGGGTCGCACCGGGCCCGACCTCACGACCGCGACCGACGCGCTCGGAGCGACGCTCCGCAGCACGGCGGGGGTGGCATCGGTCGAACCCGCGGTGGTCAACGCCGCCGCCGACACCGCGGTGCTGACCCTCTTCGCCAGCACGTCCGCCCAGGACCCCGCCACCGACGACCTGGTCGACAGGCTCCGTGACGAGAGCATCCCCGGCGCCATCACCGGCACCGGCCTCAGCGTGGACGTCGGCGGCATGGTCGCGGCCAACCTCGACACCACCCGCGGAGCTGCCGAGCGACTCCCCCTGTTCTTCGGCGGGGTGCTGCTCATGTCGTTCGTCCTGCTGATGATGGTGTTCCGCTCGGTCGCCGTGCCGCTCAAGGCCGTGCTGATGAACCTCCTCGCCAGTGCCGCCGCGTTCGGGGTGCTCGCACTGGCGGTCGGCGGAGGAGTGCTCGGAGGGCTCGTGGGCATCCCGGAGGGCACCCCCGTGCCCATCCAGCTGCCCATCGGAATCTTCGCCATCCTCTTCGGCCTGTCCATGGACTACGAGGTGTTCCTGCTCTCCCGCATCAAGGAGGAGTACGACCGCACCGGCGACAACGCGATGGCAGTCGCGGACGGCCTGGCGAAGTCCGCCCGGGTGATCACCGCCAGCGCCGCGATCATGGTCACCGTCTTCTTCTCGTTCGTCCTCGGCGACGCGGTCCTGAGCAAGCTGTTCGGCTTGGGCCTGGCCGCCGCCATCCTCATCGACGCCACGGTCATCCGGATGGTGCTGGTCCCCGCCACGATGGAGCTTCTCGGAGAGCGCAACTGGTGGCTCCCCGCATGGCTGGACCGGCTGCTCCCCCACCTCACCGTCGACGGCACCGTCCCGCCCACGACGAGGGCGCCCGCTGCCGACGCCGCGCCGGAGCCGGCGCTGATCGGAGGCAACGCATGATCTCCATCGAAGGACTCACGCGAAGGTACGGTCACACCCTGGCCGTGGACGACGTGACGTTCACCGCGGCATCCGGCCGGGTGACCGGCTTCCTCTGCCCCAACGGAGCCGGCAGGTCGACCACCATGCGGATCCTGGTCGGACTGACCCGTGCGACCTCCGGAACCCCTGTCATCTCCGGGCGCCGGCTCGCCGACCTGCCGAACCCGGGCACCGAGGTCGGGGTGCTCCTCGACGCCTCCGCCCAACACGCCGGACGCACCGGCCGGGAGATCCTCACCCTCGCCCAGCGCCTCATGGGGCTGCCACGTGACCGAGTCGAGCAGAGATGCTCGATCTCGTCGGCAGCTGGTCACCACCAGGACCCGACACCGGCGGCGGACTGATGGGGACAGCCGTGGACATGCCGCCCCCCTACCCCGCGGCGCCGACGCCAACCATCACCATCGCCCCGTCAGCCGGGACCGTGGGATGCCGGCAGACGGCCGGCATCCCACGTCGCCCTGCCGGTCGGCGCGACGCGGACCCTGGTCGGGCTCAGGTGGTCGGCGGCAGGCGGCGCAGCGCGAGGGCGGCGACGTCGTCGTCGTAGGTGTCGTCCCGCATCGCGTCGACGACGCGCAGCAGCCCGGCATCCAGCGCGGGGTCGTCCAGCGCCGGCAGCGCCTGGGCGAGCCGGGCGAGTCCGTCGTCGATGCTCTCGCCGCGGCGCTCGATGAGGCCGTCGGTGAACATGAGGAGGGTGTCGCCCATCGCCAGCGGGACCACGGTCTGGCGCCGCGGGGCCTGGGGCAGGCCGACCGGCGGCCCGTCGGCGAACGGCAGCTGGTGGACCGTGCCGTCGTGGTGCGCGACGAGCGGCGGCGGATGTCCGGCATTGGTCAGCGCCAGCGCGCCCGTGGCCGTGTCGGCCACGCCGTAGACCATGGTGACCAGCTGCTCGGCGCCGTAGCTCACCGCCATGTGGTCGAGGCGGCTGACCACGGATGCCGGTTCAGGGTCGACGGACGCGAACGCCCTGGTTGCTGCCCGGATCTGCGCCATCGCGGCCGCTGCGGCCACGCCACGCCCCATGACGTCGCCCATGACCACGACGTAGCGCCCACCGCCGATGGCGAACCCGTCATAGAAGTCGCCCCCGACCTCGGTGCGACCCGAGGGCTCGTAGTGGCATGCCACGGCCCATCCCGGCGAGGGGACGACGACCTCGGGGTGCACCGCCCGCTGCAGCTGCTGCGCGGCATCCCGGGTCTGGCTGTGCAGCTCCGAGTTGTCGATGGCGGTCGCGGCGCGCCGGGCCAGGTGCTCCGCGAAGCGCAGGTCGTCGTCGCCGTAGAGGCGCTCGTCGTCGGTCGACACCCAGGTGAGCACCCCGATGACCCGCCCCCGCACGACGAGGGGCACGAGCAGCGCACTGCGCAGGTGCAGCTCGCGCGCCATGCGCAGCTGCTCGTCGTCGAGCGCCCCCGCCGCCAGCACGTCGTCGGTGATCTCGCGGACCAGCTCGGCCCGGCCGCTTCGCACCACGGCCCACGGCCCGGTGAGCGAAGAGGGCTCGGCCGGCCACCGCTCGTGCAGCGCCCACGCCAGCTCGACCTTCTCCGGGTCGACGTGGGCGACCGCCAGCCGACGCAGGGCGCCGTCACGCACGACGTCGATGGCGCACCAGTCCGCGAAGGTCGGTACGACCAGGCGGGTCACCCTCGCGATGGTCACGTCGAGGTCGAGGCTGCTGGCGAGCGTGATCGAGGCCTCGGCGAGGAAGGCCAGCCGTGCCGTCTGCTGGCGCGCCACGGCCGAGGCCTCGATGCGCTCCAGCGCCTGGGCGCAGGTGTCGGCCATGATCTCGAGCAGCTCCACCTCCGTCGGGTGGATGCCGTCGGGTCCGGGGATGGACATCGCGATCGAGCCGGTCACGACCCCCGCCACCCGAAGGGGCAGCGCGACCAGGGTGCGCTCCCCGCGGTCCATCTCCGGACGGTCGGGGTAGCGCTCGGCGATGGCCGCGGCCCCTGCCAGGACGAGGGTCCGACCGGAGCGGATGACGTCGGTGGCGGGGGTCTCCAGCACCAGCGGGAACGTCTCCCACCGCTGCGCCTCCTCGACGGGCAGGCCGCGCAGCCCGACGAGCCGCACGAGCTCGCCCTCGCGGATCGCGAGCGCCGCGATCGAGGCGCGGACGGCATCCGCGATGTGGTGGGTGACGATCTTCGTCACGGTGTCGACGGTGTCCGCCCCCGACAGCTCGTAGGTCACCCGAGCCAGGCGGGTCACGCTCTCCCGGGCACGACGCGCGGTGGAGCGCTTCCTGACACGCGCCGTCCCGGGCTGCTCCACCCACCCATGCTCGCAGGTCAGCGCTCCGATGTCTGTGCCCCGGCTCGGTCATCCCGGGACCGCCCGCCCTGCCACGGTCATGGATGCCGGGACCGGCAGACAGTCATACCCCTGGGGGTAGGATGCCGACGAGGGTGGTCGCCATGATGGACGGGTTGTCGATGGGGTTCGTGTGGGTCTGGCCCGTGCTGCTCGTCGCCGGGGTCGCCGTCCTCGTCTGGGGGCTGTCGCGGGCCACCACGACCGGCAGTGGGAGCCGTGCACCGAGCAGGGACGAGCCGGCGCGACAGATCCTGCGGGAGCGCTTCGCTCGCGGAGAGATCACCGAGCAGGAGTACCGCGAACGGATGCGCGTCCTGGATGAGCACTGAGATCAGGCGTCGCCGCGCCCTGCAGGTCGCTGCCCTCGGTGCGGCCTCGGCGGTCGTCGGAGGGGTGGGGACGTGGAGGTCGCTCGTCGCGCCGAGGCTCACCGGCCTCGACCCGCAGGCGGGCCGACCCCTGCGCGAACCTCAGGTCCTCACCAGCCGAGGCGGGCTCCTCGAGGTGGGTCTGACGGCGACCGGGGGCGTCGTGCTGGCCGGGCGGCGAACCCGCGCCCTCGGCTACAACGGCACGAGCCCCGGGCCGACCCTCCGGGTGGCCCCTGGGGACGTGCTGCGGCTGACCCTGACGAACAACCTCCACGACACCACGAACCTGCACACCCACGGACTCCACGTGTCCCCGGAGGGTGAGAGCGACGACGTCTTCCGCATGGTCGAACCCGGACAGAGCGCGCGCTACGAGTACGCCATCCCCGCCAGCCACCCCACCGGCACGTTCTGGTACCACCCGCACCACCACGGCACCGTCGCGGACCAGGTGTTCGGCGGACTGTTCGGGGCCCTCGTCGTCGCCGCCGCCCCGAAGGACCCCGGGGCGGTCCGGGAGCGGGTGCTGGTGGTCAGTGACACCACGCTGACCACCGACGGAGAGGTCGCAGCGGTCAGCCGGCAGCAGGTCATGCAGGGGCGAGAGGGCGAGCTCGTGCTCGTCAACGGTCAGCTGCGCCCGCGCATCGACCTCAGCGCCGGATCTCCCGAACGCTGGCGCGTCGTCAACGCCTGCACGTCGAGGTTCCTCGAGCTCGTGCTGGACGAGCACGCCTGGGGGTTTCTCGGCTACGACGGGCAGGCGCTGCACGAGCCCGACGAACTGGCCGCCGTCGTCCTGGCGCCGGGCAACCGCGCCGACATGCTCGTGCGACCGACCGGGACCGGTACGTTCGCCCTGCGAACCCTCGACCACGACCGGGGCCGCATGGGGATGATGGCCGGCGGTGCATCGCTCACCTCGGTGGGGACGACGCTGGCCACGGTGCGCGTCACGGCGACGGAGTCTCCGGCTGCCGCCGACGCGGGCAGCACGCCCGCGCACGGCAGCGGCATCCTGCCCGAGGTCGCCGACCTTCGTGGCCAGGTGCCAGACGCTCGCCGCACCCTCACCTTCACGATGGGCATGGGCATGGGCATGGGAGGTGGCGGTGGCGGGATGTCGTTCGGCTTCGACGGCCAGGAGTTCGACCCCGAGCGCGTCGACCAGTCCGTGGCCCTCGGAACGGTCGAGGAGTGGACGATCGCCAATGCCTCGCCGATGGACCATCCCTTCCATCTGCACGTGTGGCCGATGCAGGTGGTTGCTGCCCCCGACGCGGCCCCCGGGGGACGCCCGGACTGGCGTGACGTCGTCGTCGTACCCGCCCGCGGACAGGTGACGGTCCGGGTCCGGTTCACGGACTTCGGTGGGCGCACCGTCTACCATTGCCACGTCCTCGACCACGAGGACCTGGGGATGATGGGCGTCATCGAGGCCAGGCCCTGAACCGCGGCGACCGACCGGCAGGCGGTCCGGGGCTCACGTGGCTCGATCCGCCTGGAGTGCCGCGACCACGCGCGACGCCGGCGTGCGGGGCAGCTCGGGGAACTCGGTGCGCAGCTCGGTGTCGTCCGTGGTGGGGAGCTCGTCCATGGCCAGCGCTGCCCGGGCCTGCCGCGCCATGTCGGGCTTCAGCAGGCCGACCGTGTTCGCCATGACGTGCAGGACGGGGCGCGGGACGTGCCGCGGACGTCCGCTCCAGCCGTGCTGGGCCATGATCATCTCCGCCAGGCCCGTCAAGGTCACCGCCTCCGGACCGCAGATCTCGAGGACCCGCCCGCGCAACGTGTCGTCGACGACGGCACGCTCCACCAGGGCCGCCACGTCGGCGACGCTGACCCAGGTGATCGGGTTGTCCCCGCGACCGAACACCAGGGGGCGGTGCGACGAGCCGGCAGTGCTCTCGATGAGCCGGGCCCAGGTCTCGGTGTAGGCCTCCGGTCGCAGGATCGTCCAGGCGGGCCGACTCGATCGCAGCCGCTCCTCGGCGGCGTACTTGGCTCGCATGAGCTCCATCGGGCTGTCGGGCGAGGCCCCGACGACGGAGACGAGCACGATGTCCGCCCCGACCCGTTCGGCGGCCTCGATGAGGTGGATGTTGCCGTCGCGGTCGACCGACTGCGGGGTGACTCCCCCGGGCCCCATGAATCCCTGCACCGCGCACACGACGACGTCGACGCCCTCCATCGGCGAGCCGAGGCTGGCCGGTTCGCGGACGTCGGCGCGCACGACCTCCACGTCGGGGTCGATCGTGCCGGGATCCGGCGCCAGCCCGCGGCTGAGGACACGGACCCCAACCCCTCGTCGGTGCAGCCCGTTCGCGACGACGCTCCCGAGGCATCCGGTGCCGCCGGCGATGAGGACTCGGGTGGGTGACATCGACATCTCGTGCTCCATTCCCCCGCCCGGGAGTGGCCACGGTGCCCATGGTCAGGCTCCTCGCGGTGCCCTCCCACGCTATGGCCGCCGACGGTCCGACGCGTCGGGAGGTGACGAACGGAGCAGCCGGCCGTCGAGCACAGCGCGCCGACGGACAGGCAGTGCACCCGCCCGCGTCGCGCGGCACGCTCGACCAGCCACGTCCAGCCGCCCGACTGCCTGTTCGTGGACGCGCCGCAGAAGGTCAGCGCGAACGCTGTCCCGTGGGTCACCGAGGAGGCCCCTCCCGAGGGCGCCCGGCGTAGCCTTGAGGTGCACGGACACGCTCCCGAAGGAGTGATGACGATGTCGACACCGACACGGTTCCTGTCCCGAGAGCGCCGCACCCTGCTGGCCGACGCCCTCCTCTTCGCCGCCGCCTTCGGCGGTGCCGCCCTCGCCCTGATCACCCTGGTCTCCGAACTGGTGACCGACACCGGGTGGTACGAGCCGGCATCCATCGCCCTCATGGCCGCGGCGGTGCTCGTCTGCCCCTGGGTGGCCTGGCGGCTGCACGGTCGCAGGGCGACCCGCACGACCGCCCTCGGCGCGACGGTCGGGGCGCTCACGAGCGGCATCGCCGTCATGGCGGTCATGTGGAGCGTGGCGCTCGTCGCCCTCGCGGTGAACTGGGTGACCGGGGATGCCGTGTCGATGGGCGTCGTCGCCCTCGTCGTCTCCGGCTCCGCGGTCGTCGCGCTGCTCGCCTGGCTCGACACCGACGCGGTCCGGGACCTCGTGCGCGAGCACCGGCACGTCGGGCTCGACATCGGGCGCATCGCCGCGACCGCGGTCGCCCTCGCCACGCTCGGCGGCACGCTGTGGTGGGCGGCGCTGCACCCGGGTGAGGCACCGGCGGAGATGCTCGAGTTCTCGTTGCTCTTCGGTGTCTCCGCGGCGGCCGTCGCCCTCGGGGCCGACATCGCTGCCGGTCTCGCCACCCCGGCGACACCGGCGACGCCGGCGACGCCGGCGCCACCCAGCTGACCCTCGACGAACGGTCCGTCACGCCGCCGACGGGGGTAGCGTGAGGCGATGAGCGACCGCCCCGCTGCGACCACCGTCGGCGCGCTGCGTGCCACCGGCCACGAGGCGCGCAGCGTGCGCGCCGAGATCCGCGCCAACCTGCTCGCCGCCCTAGCCGGCGGGCGCGACCCGTGGCCCGGGCTGCACGGCTTCGGCCAGAGCGTCATCCCCCAGCTCGAGCGGGCCCTGCTCGCCGGGCACGACGTCGTGCTCCTCGGCGAGCGCGGCCAGGGCAAGACCCGCCTGCTGCGCAGCCTCGTCGGGCTGCTCGACGAGTGGTCGCCGGTCATCGCGGGGTCCGAGCTCGGCGAGCACCCGTTCGAGCCGGTCACCGCCGAGTCGCGGCGCCGGGCCGCCGAGCTCGGAGACGACCTGCCCGTGGAGTGGCGCCACCGCGACGAGCGGTACGCGGAGAAGCTCGCGACCCCGGACACGAGCGTCGCCGACCTCATCGGCGACGTCGACCCGATGCGCGTCGCCGAGGGTCGCCGGCTCGGTGACCCCGAGACGATCCACTTCGGGCTCATCCCCCGCAGCCACCGGGGCATCGTCGCGATCAACGAGCTGCCCGACCTCGCCGAGCGCATCCAGGTCGCGATGCTCAACGTCATGGAGGAGCGCGACATCCAGATCCGCGGGTACGTCCTCCGGCTGCCGCTCGACGTGCTCGTCGTCGCGAGCGCCAACCCCGAGGACTACACGAACCGCGGCCGGATCATCACCCCGCTCAAGGACCGCTTCGGCGCCGAGATCCGCACCCACTACCCGCGCGAGCTCGCCGACGAGGTGGCCGTCATCCGGCAGGAGGCCCACCTCGTCGCCACCGTGCCGGACGCGCTGCTCGAGGTCATCGCCCGCTTCACGCGCGCGCTGCGCGCCTCGCCCGCGGTCGACCAGCGCTCCGGGGTGTCGGCACGCTTCGCCATCGCCGCGGCCGAGACGGTCGCCGCCGCCGCCCTGCACCGGGCGACGGTCGTCGGCGAGGACGACCCGGTCGCCCGGGTCGTCGACCTCGACGCCGCCCTCGACGTCCTGCGCGGCAAGGTCGAGTTCGAGTCGGGCGAGGAGGGCCGCGAGCGCGAGGTCCTCGCCCACCTCCTGCGCACCTCGACCGCCGAGACCTGCCGCCACCTGCTCGGCGGCATCGACCTCGCGCTGCTCGTCGAGGCGATCCAGGACGGCGCCCTCGTGACGACCGGGGAGCGGGTCGGCGCCCGCGAGTTCCTCGAGGGGCTCCCCGTGCTCGGCGAGTCCGAGGTCTACGACGCGGTGTGCGACCGGCTCGGCGCCCGGACCGACGGTGAGCGGGCGAGCGCGGTCGAGCTCGCGCTCGAGGGCCTCTACCTCGCCCGCCGGATCGCCAAGGACAGCGCCGACGGCGCGACGGTCTACGGATGAGGACGCCACGGTGAGCGGCAGCGGGCGCACGTCGAGGTACTCCCGGTACGCCGGGGGGCCCGACCCGCTCGCGCCCCCCGTCGACCTGCGCGAGGCCCTCGACGTCCTCGGCGAGGACGTCATGGCCGGCACCTCCCCCGAACGGGCGCTGCGCGAGCTGCTGCGGCAGGGCACCGCGTCCCGGGTCGGCCTCGACGAGCTCGCGCGGCAGGTGGCGCAGCGCCGCCGCGAGCTGCTCCGGGAGCACTCCCTCGACGGCACCCTCGACGAGGTGCGGCGGCTCCTCGACGAGGCGGTGCTCGCCGAGCGAAAGCAGCTGGCCCGCGACCTCGACGACGACGCCCGGTTCGCCGAGATGCGGATCGAGGGGCTCCCGGCATCCCCCGCCGCTGCCGTCACCGAGCTGGCCGATTACCCGTGGCGCAGCACCGAGGCGCGCGAGAAGTACGAGCAGATCAAGGACCTCCTCGGCCGCGAGCTGCTCGACCAGCGCTTCGCCGGCATGAAGCAGGCGCTCGAGAACGCCACGCCCGAGGACCGCGAGCGGGTCGAGGAGATGCTGAGCGACCTCGGTGACCTGCTCTCCGCCCACGCCCGCGGCGACGACACGAGCGAGCGGTTCCGCGACTTCATGGACCGGCACGGCGAGTTCTTCCCCGAGAACCCCCAGGACGTCGACGAGCTCATCGACGCCCTTGCCACCCGGGCCGCCGCCGCCCAGCGGATGCTCGCGTCGATGACGCCCGAGCAGCGCGCCGAGCTCGCGGCGCTGTCCCAGCAGGCGTTCGGGTCACCCGGGCTGATGCAGCAGCTCGACCGGCTCGACGACCTGCTGCGCGGGCTCCGCCCCGGGGAGGACTGGGACGGCTCCGAGCAGTTCGGCGGCCAGCAAGGGCTCGGCCTCGGCGACGGCACGGGGGTGCTCCAGGACATCGCCGAGCTCGACACGCTCGCCGACCAGCTCGCCCAGGTCCACCCGGGCGCCCGGCTCGACGACGTCGACCTCGACGCCCTCACCCGCCAGCTCGGCGACGAGGCCGCCGTCGACGCCCGGGCCCTCACCGCCCTCGAGAAGGCCCTGCGCGACAGCGGCTACCTCACCCGCGCCGCCGACGGCACGCTGCGCCTGTCCCCCCGGGCGATGCGCGAGCTCGGACGCTCCCTGCTGCGCGACGTCGCCGGCCGGCTGTCGAACCGGCAGGGCGCCCGCGACGTGCGCGCCGCCGGGGCCGCGGGCGAGCCGAGCGGCGCGAGCCGCTCGTGGGAGTTCGGCGACACCGAGCCGTGGGACGTCACCCGCACGATGACCAACGCCCTGACCCGGTCCGCGGCCGACGGCGAGGCGGGGCGCGACGGCATCCGGCTCGACATCCGCGACGTCGAGGTGAGCGAGACCGAGGCCCGCACCCGCGCGGCGGTGGCGCTGCTCGTCGACACCTCGTTCTCGATGGCGATGGACGGGCGATGGGTGCCGATGAAGCGCACCGCACTCGCACTGCACCAGCTCGTCTCGACGCGCTTCCGCGGCGACCACCTCGAGCTCATCGGCTTCGGGCGGCACGCTGAGGTCATGCAGATCGAGCAGCTCACCGCGCTCGACGCGATGTGGCAGAAGGGCACCAACCTCCACCACGCGCTGCTCCTCGCCAACCGGCACTTCCGGCGGCACCCGCACGAGCAGCCGGTGCTCCTCGTCGTCACCGACGGCGAGCCGACGTCCCACCTCGAGCCCGGCGGCGAGGTGTTCTTCGACTACCCGCCGCACCCGCGGACCATCGCGCTCGCCGTGCGCGAGCTGGATGCCGCGGCGCGCCTCGGCGCCCAGACGACGTTCTTCCGGCTCGGCGAGGATGCCGGCCTCGCGCGGTTCGTCGAGTCGATGGCCCGGCGGGCGGGTGGTCGCGTCGTCGCCCCCGAGCTCGGCGACCTCGGCGCCGCGGTGGTCGGCTCCTACCTCGGGTCGCGTTCTCCCGACTCCCCGTTCGGCGGGTCGTACCGCGACCTGTTCGGCGAGCGCGGCTTCTGGGCGGAGTGAGTCCCTGTCAGCCCGAGTGCTCTCGCGGGCAGGTGACGGCGGCAGTCAGGTCGAGGCAGAGCACCTACGCCTCCCGTCATCCGAGCTTGTAGCCGATGCTCCGCAGGAGGGCGCGCCGCTCGGCGACGTCGGCGTCGGTCTCGACGCCCACCGGTGGCTCCCCGTCGACGACGCCGACGATGCCCCGCCCGAGTCCGGTGACGGCGACGAGGACCTCGACCGGGTTGGCCGTCGCGCAGAAGATCGTGCAGACCTCGGGCACGGCCTTCAGGGGGTTGAGGACGTTGACGGGGAAGCCGTCGCGGAGCATGACGACGAACGAGTGGCCGGCGCCGACCTCCGAGGCGGCACGGGTCGCCAGCTCGACGAGCTGCGCGTCGTTGCCCGAGTGCCGGACGAGCCGTGGCCCCGACGCCTCGCAGAAGGCGACCCCGAAGCGCAGCGCGGGACTCACCCCCACGAGCGCCTCGTGGAGGTCGTCGACCGTCTTGATGAAGTGCGCCTGGCCGATGACGACGTTGACGTCATCGGGCGTGGTGACGGGCACGACGTCCCAGGACGGCATCCCGCTCACCACGCCCGCACCGGTCAGTGCACCCGGACCGTCGCGACGACCCCGGCGTGGTCGGACGCCCACAGCGGCGGCGTCGCCGAGAACGGGGTGTCACCGACGACCTCGGCGGACACCGGTCGCACCGCACCGTGCGTCAGCACGAGGTCGATCCGGCTGCGCAGCTGCGACGTCGGGTTGGTGAGGGTCGAGTTCTGGCAGCAGGTGAGCCCCGCCTCCCCGGGGTTGACCGACCACGCGTCCCGGAACCAGGACTTCGTCAGGTCGGCGTAGGACGTCGTCGTGCTGCCGTCGGCCGCGGAGTTGAAGTCGCCGGTCGCGATGACCGCCGGGCCGCGCCCCGGGCCGGCGAGGAACTCGGCAGCCTGGGCCTCCTGGATGTCCGCCGAGTCCTCGACCTCGAGGTGGGTGTTGACGAAGGCGAACTTCTTGCCCTGGTAGACGGCGTCGACCGAGGCCCAGCCGCGGTCGAAGGAGACGGGGGCGGGCACACCCGGGGGCTGGAACGTCTGCTGCTCCTCGAAGCTACCGCTATTCGGGTTGGACCAGCTCAGGCCCTGGGTGTCGGCGTTGACGAGGATGACGTCCCGGTCCTGCAGCGTCACGTCGCACACGAATACTGGGGGCACTGCCGGCGGAGGTGGAGCACAGCCGAAGGCCGGGGCCACGAGCGGGGCCGGGCCGATGTTCGCGTTGTCCGAGACCGCGGCCACCTCATAGTCCAGCCCCCGCGCAACGAGCTCTGCCTGGAGGAGCTCGAGGAAGTCGTAGCTCGGCGGGTTGGCCCCGGGGGCGCCACGGGCGATCCAGGTCGAGACCTCCTGCAGCCCGATGAGGTCGGGCTCCTCCGCCTCGATCGTGTCGGCGATCGCGCCAGCACGCTTCGGGAAGTCGGTGAAGACCATCGTCCCGTAGATCTGGGCGACCGCGGCCACGAACTGCTCGCCGGTCGTGGCCCCGAGCGCTGGAGTCAGGCTCGAACCGAGGTAGAGGTTCTGCGTCATGACGGTGAGCTCGCGCTTGTCCTTGGCCTGCGCGCCGGTGGATCCGGCGAGGGGGAGGGCGAGCGCCAGCGCCGCCGCGAGTCCGAGTCGTACACCACTGCGAAGCCTCATCGAAGTCCTCGTTTCCGGGACGGCGTCGTGCCTGCCACGACGGCCACCACCTGCAGTATTGCGCCAGGCGGCCCCCGATGTGGGAGATCAGCCGAACCGGCGCCGGCTCGCGAGCGCCTCGCGGAGCTCGTGGTCGGCGTCGACGACGGCGCGGCGCACCCCGGGGGTCAGGTCGGCCCTCGCGAGGATCGCCCCCGACGCCGTCGCCGTGGCCTCCTCGACGAGCCGCGTCGGGTGCATCGCGGTGACGACCCGCGACAGGGCGTCGTCCCCCATCCGGGCGGACATGCCGACGAGCAGGTCGCCGACCCGATCGACGTACGGCCGCACGAGCTCGGGGTCGGGCGCCACCCAGAACCCTCCGCCGACGGCGAGCGCGGCGTGGTTCGACAGCTCGGTGTCGTCACGCAGCCGCCCCCACGCCCACTCCTTCGCCGCACTCGTCGGCCGCACCGCCCGCACCCCGAGGGCGGCGAGTGACCCGGCGAGCGAGCGGTCGGCCGCCTCCGCCGCCTCGATCTCGTCGTCCGCGAGCCGCCCGAGGGTCGCGAGCCGGCGCAGCACGCCCCACCGGAAGTCGTCGTCGCCCTCGAGGACGTCGGGGATGCCGTCGCCGGCCGCCCAGCGCCGCAGCCGGTCGGTGTCCGAGCCGGTTCGGGCCCACACCCGGGCCGCGAGCACGGCGAGCGCGCTCCCGGCATCCCCGCGGATGCCGGCGGCGCGGGCCAGCAGCTCGTCGGCCGCGTCCGCGACCCGGGCGAGGGCCGGCTCCTGCTCTGCCGGAGGGAGGAAGAGCGGCACGACCTGGGTCGTCACGAGGAGCGCCACCCTGGAGAGCACCGCCGACGAGGTCTCGCGGGGCCACGCCGCGGCGAAGACCGCGAGCGCCGTGCGGGGGTCGACCTCGGCGCGGTGCACCGCCCCGAGGAGGGCCACCCACACGACGGCCCGGGCGTCGGCGTCCGGGACGTCGGCGAGCCCCTCGACGAGCGCGTCGGTCGTCGCGGCGTCGAGCGACACCTCGGCCCAGGTGAGGTCGGACGCGTTCGGCACGACGATCGCGCCGGGCGGCACGGCATCCAGGCCCGGGACGGGGGTCCGGTCGCACTCGGCGACGACGTCGACCCGGGCCAGCTCGCGTCCCCCCGCGAAGGCGGCGACGTCGAGGGTGTGCGGCCGGTCGGCCGGATGGTCGGCGGGGGGCGTGCGGAGGAGCACCCCGTGCTCGACGGCGAGCCGGTCGGCGCCGGCCGTCTCGAGCCACGCGGCGCTCCACGCGGCGAGCGAGCGCCCGGATGCCACCTCCATCGCCGCGCGGAACTCGGCGAGCTCGCCGTTGCCGAACGCGTGCGAGCGCAGGTACTCGGTGACGCCGGCCGTGAAGGCCTCGTCGCCGACGTGCGCGATGAGCTGGCGCAGCACCGAGGCGCCCTTGGCGTACGAGATGCCGTCGAAGTTGCCGAGCGCCGACAGCGCATCGGGAGCCGGTGACCCGGCCACGGGGTGGGTGCTCGGGGCGCGCTCCGCGGCGTACCCCCACATCTTGCTGACGACGCCGAACTCGACCCAGGCATCGGCGAACTCGGTGACCTCGGTGACGGCGCGGTAGGCCATGTACTCGGCGAACGACTCGTTGAGCCACAGGTCGTCCCACCACCGCATCGTCACGAGGTCGCCGAACCACATGTGCGCCATCTCGTGGGCGATCGTGTTGCTGCGCTGGAGCACCTGGTCGGGAGTGGCGGCCCCGCGGAAGACCATCGTGTCGCGGAAGGTGACGCACCCCGGGTTCTCCATGGCGCCGGCGTTGAACTCGGGGACGAAGACCTGGTGGTACTCGCCGAACGGGTACCGGATGCCGAACAGCCGGTGGTAGTGGTCGAAGCAGGCACGGGTGGTCTCGAGCACGTGTCCGGCCTGCTCGCGCAGGTGGGTGCCGAGCGACCGGCGGGCGTGGATGCCGAGCGGGATGCCGTCGTGCTCGTCGCGCACGGACGCCCACGGCCCGGCGCACACGGTGACGAAGTACGTCGCGAGCGGCGGGGTCGTCGCGAGCTCGGTGCGACCCGGTGCGGTGACCGTGGCGCCACCGTTGCCGAGCACGGTCCACCCCTCGGGTGCCGTGACGGCGACGGTGTACGGCGCCTTGAGGTCGGGTTGGTCGAAGCAGGCGAACACCGTCGGCGCGGCATCGAGGAAGAGGTGGCCGTAGACGTAGTCCTCGTCGTCGGCCGGGTCGGTGCTGCGGTGCAGGCCCTGCCCGTCGTGGCTGAAGCCCATCGTCGCCTCGACCTCGAGGACGTTCTGCGCCGCGAGGCCGGTGAGGACCAGCCGACCCTCGGCGAGCGACGCCGGGTCGAGGGCCGCCCCGTTGAGCGAGACGGCGTGGAGCGCGCGCGGCCGCAGGTCGACGAAGGTCCGGCCCCCGGGGTCGTGGCACGTGAAGCGGATCGTCGTGCGCGACCCGAAGACCTCCGGCCCGCGGTCGAGGTCGAGGTCGACCTCCATGGCGTCGACCGTGAGCAGGGCGGCGCGGGCGGTGGCCTCGGCACGGGTGAGGGACGGCATGGCGCACAGCCAACCAGACGGTGGTGGATCGGCGGGCGGGGACGGCGTGCGGATGCCGTGCGCTCGCCCCCGCGCCCCGCGTCAGGGGATGATGCGGTGGCCGTACGCCATCTGCTCGAGCCGCGCGATGCGCTCGGCCATCGGGGGGTGGGTGGCCATGAGGCGCGAGACGTCCTGGGCGCGGAACGGGTTGGCGATCATCATGTGGCTCGCGTTGACGACCTGCTGGGTCGGCGCGAGGGGCGCCCGGGCGACCCCGAGCTCGAGCTTGCGCAGTGCGGAGGCGAGGGCCAGCGGGTCGTTCGTCAGGCGGGCGCCGTCCTCGTCGGCGTCGTACTCGCGGGTGCGCGAGATGGCGAGCTGGACGACCATCGCCGCGAAGGGCGCGAGGATGGCGAGCGCGAGGCCGGCGACGGGGTTGCGGTTCTCGTCGCTCGAGCCGCCCCCGCCGAAGATCATCCCGAAGGACAGGAACTGCCCGATCGTCGAGATGACACCGGCGATGGCGGCCGCGACCGAGCTCGTGAGGATGTCGCGGTTGTAGACGTGCATGAGCTCGTGCCCGAGGACCCCCCGCAGCTCGCGCTCGTCGAGCAGGCCGAGGATGCCCTGCGTGCAGCAGACGGCGGCGTTCTCGGGGTTGCGCCCGGTGGCGAAGGCGTTGGGGGCCTGGGTCGGCGAGATGTACAGGCGTGGCATCGGCTTGCCCGCCTTCGTCGAGAGCTCGCGCACGATGCGGTACATCCCCGGGGCCTCGGCCTCGCTCACCGGGTAGGCGTGCATGGCGCGGATGGCCAGCTTGTCGGAGTTCCAGTAGCCGTAGAACGTCGTCGCGACGCCGATGAGGGCGAAGACGAGGAGGAACACGCTGCTGCCGGTGTACTGCGCGACCATCCAGCCGATCGCGAGCAGGATGGCCCACATGCCGCCGAAGAGGGCGGCGGTCTTCAGGCCGTTGTTGTGGCTGTGCATGTCTCCTCCAACGCTGCGAGGTGGCCGCTTCGTTCCGTCACGACAGGAGGCCGAGGAGCAGCCCAGGCAGGACGCTGAGCAGGACGAGGAGGCCTGTGCCGACGACGAGGACGACCCGCGCGGCCCGAGGCGCCGGCCCGCTCGCCGCGGTACCGGTCGTCGGGTCCCCAGGGCCCGCGACGAGGAGGGCGAACCAGCGCAGGTAGACGGCGATGCCGAGCACGACGGCGACGACGGCCACGAGCGCGAGCGGCCACAGCCCCTCGTCGACGACCGGCCGCAGCGCGACGACCTTCGCGACGAGCCCGACGACGCCCGGCGGCAGGCCGGCGAGCACGAGGAGGGCGAAGGCGAGCGCCCCACCGGTGAGCGGGTCGCGGCGCAGCAGCCCCCGGGTGCTCGCGAGCGACCCGGCCCCGACGACCCGGACGGCGGCGAACGCCACGAGCGTCGCGACGGCATAGGTGAGGACGTACATGGCGGACGCGCGCAACCCCTCGTCGGTGAGCGCGGCGACCGGGAGCACGACCCACCCCGCCTGGGCGACGGTCGACCAGGCGAGGAGGCGGGTCGTGTCGTCCTGGCGCAGGGCCATGACGTTGCCGAGCAGCATCGACGCCGCGACGACGGCTCCCACGACGACGGTGACCGGCCGCAGGTCGGGGATCCCGGCCCCGGCGAGTGCCTGGCCGACGACGAGCAGGGCCGCGGCGGCCGAGGTCTTCGAGGCGGCCGCGAGGGCGGCGGCGGTGCCGACGTCGGCGGTGGAGTAGGCCTGCGGTGTCCAGGCGTGGAAGGGCACGAGCGAGAGCTTGAAGCCGAGGCCGCTGAGCAGGACGGTGACCGCGAGCACGAGCACCGAACGCCGATCGGGGTCGGCCCAGGCCCGGGACACCGTGTCGGCGGCGAACGACGCGTCGCCCGTGGCCGTGAGCCACAGGGCACTGCCGAGCACGAGCAGGGCGAACGACGCCAGCGAGGTGACGAGCAGCGTGAGCGCACCGTGCGCCGCGGTGCGCGTGCCCCGCAGCGCGACGAGCGCGACGAGCGGGATGGTCGCGAGCTCGAGGCAGACGAGCCACGTGCCGAGGTCCCGGGCGGCGGCGACACCGGCACCACCCGTGGCGGCGGCGAGGAGCAGGGCGGTCGTCACCGCGGTGTCGTGCGGGCCGGTGGCGCGCGGGCCGGTGGCGCGTGGGCCACCCCCCGACCCGTGGAGGAGCGCGAGCGCGGCGGCCGTCGAGAGCAGGATGCCGGCCTGCAGCGCGCCGGACGCGGGTCCGGCGGTCCACAGGCAGGCGCCGTCGGGCGCGGGGAGGCACAGCGTGCGCACCGGGTCGGAGGCCGGGCGCAGGGCGGTGGCGAGGGCGGCGCCGGCCCCGACGACGAGGACCGCGACGCCGGCGACCGGGGGCCAGGCACGACGCCCGGGCACGACGGCGTCGCCGACGAGGACGAGCAGCGCACCGAGCGCGGGGAGCAGCGCCGGTGACAGGGCGACGACGTCGACGCTCACCACCGTGGCGGTGACCACGGCGGCCGTCATCGCGCACCCGCGACGAGCTGCGCGACGGCATCCGCCGTGAGCCCGAGGAGGGGCCCCGGGACGACCCCGAGGGCGACGGTCACCGCGGCGAGCACGCCCAGGACGGCCAGCTCGACCCCGCGGGTGTCCGGGGTCGGGACCGCGCCGTCCCCGGGGTCGACCGCCTCCCCGACCCACACGGTGCGCGCCACCCGCAGGGCGTACGCGGCGGCGAGGGCGGCGCCGACGGCGGCGGCGACCGCGCAGGCGACGAACAGGCCGCGCGGGCGGTCGGCGGCCGGCATCCACGCGGCGTACACGGCGAGGAACTCGCCCCAGAACCCGGCGAGCCCCGGCAGGCCCAGGCTCGCGGCGAGCCCGACGACGAGGACGAACCCGAGCCGCGGGGAGGTCTCGCGCAGGGCGGGGCGGGGTAGCGCGAGGTCGACGCTCCCCCAGCGCTGCTTGAGGCCGCCGACGAGGACGAAGAGCAGGGCCGAGACGACGCCGTGGGCGATGTTGGCGAACAGTGCGGCCTGCAGACCGGTCTCGGATCCGGCGGCGAGGGCGAGGACCACGAACCCCATGTGCGCGACGGACGAGTACGCGATGAGCCGCTTGAGGTCACGCTCGACGAGGCAGACGAGCGCCCCCCACACGATGCCGACGACGCCCACGACGCCGAGCACGGGGCTGAGCGTGGCGAACCCGTCGGGCACGGTCGACACAGGGAGGCGGACCAGTCCGTAGGTGCCCATCTTGAGCAGGACGGCGGCGAGCAGCACCGACCCCGCGGTCGGGGCCGTCGTGTGGGCCGGGGGCAGCCAGGTGTGGAGCGGGAAGACCGGCACCTTGACGCCGAGGCCGGTCACGAGGAGGGCGGCGACGAGCAGCTGGCGCTCGGGCGGCAGGGCGGCCCCCGCGCCGTCGGCGAGCGCCTCGAGGTCGGAGGTGCCGGCCGAGGTGACGAGCGCGAGGATGCCGACGAGCATGAGCGTCGAGCCGACAGCGGTGTAGAGGATGAACCGGTGACCGGCGTCCGCCCTGGCCCGCTCGTCGTGCCGGTCGCCGTAGCGGCTGATGAGCACCCACATCGGCACGAGGACGAGCTCGAACGCGACGAAGAAGAGCACGGCATCCCGGGCGGTGAAGGTGGCGAGCGCGCCCGCCTCGACGAGCACGAGGCAGCCGAGGAAGGTGGCCGGAGCGCCCCCGGCGGGCACCTCGACCCAGGCGTGTGCCGCGACGAGCACCCCGACGGATGCCGTGAGCAGCACGAGCGGCACGGCGATCCCGTCGACCCCGAAGGACCAGCGCACCCCGATCTCGGGCAGCCAGGACCGGTCGACCCCGGTGCGGGTCACGGCGAGGACGACGGCCAGGACGAGCGTCGCGCCGGCCGCGGCGGCGGCCGCGGTCCGGGCGGTGGCGACCGGCAGCGCCCGGCCGCCCGTGACGAGCCAGAGGCCGACGACGGCGGGGACCGCGAGGAGGAGGCTCACGACCACGCGACCACCCCCGCGAGCCCGAGCACGACGACGGCGGCGAGCACGAGGCCGACCGCCGAGCTGGGCCGCTCCCCGTGGTGGGCGCGGGCCCCGAGCCAGCCGGCGGCCCGGGTGGCTGCGGCCGTGCCGCGCACGTAGAAGTCGACGACCTCGGTGTCGAGGAAGGCGACGAGCCGGGCGAGCGCGAGCACCGGGGTGGCGACGACGCGCACGTAGAGGCCGTCGGCCCCGAGCCCGCGGTCCGCATGGGGGACGAAGCGGCGGGCGAGGACGTCGGCCGGGTCGCGGTCGAGGCCGCCGCGCAGGGCCGCCCCGACGCCGACCGCGATGAGAAGCAGGGTGATGACGATCCACCCGAGCGAGGCCTCGCCCACCGGGAACGCATCGGTGAGCAGGACGAGGCCGCCGAGGACGCTCATGACGACGAGCACCCCGAGGACGGCCTGGATGGCGACGGGGAGGGGTGCGGACGTCGGCGCCGGGCGGACGTGCGCCGTGAGGAGGAGGTAGGCCCGGGTGCAGTAGGCAGCGGTGACGGGGGCCGTGACGAGCAGGGCGACGAGCACGACGACGCCCGGCCCGGTCTCGACGGCGCCCTCCCACGAGACGGCGATGACGTGCTCCTTCGACAGGCCCCCGACGACGAGGGGCACCCCGGCGAGCGAGAGCAGCCCGAAGACGAAGGAGACCCGCAGCAGCGGGGCCGCCGCGGCGCTGCCCCGGAGCGCGACCGCCGCCGTCCCGCCCGCGATGACAGCGGCCCAGCCGATGGCGAGGAAGAGCAGGGCCTTGAACACGGCGTGCGACCACAGGTGGAACAGGCCGGCGCCCGCCCCCTCCTCGAGCGGTGCGGCTGCGAGGGCCGAGAGCATGACGCCGACCTGGCTCACCGTCGACCAGGCGAGCAGCCGCTTGAGGTCGCTCTGCGCGAAGGCGAGCACCGCGGCGAGGAGCATCGTGATCGACACCGAGATCCCGAGCACCCAGCGCGGTGTCTGGCTGACGGCGAGCAGCGGGAACAGCCCGGCGAGCACGACGGTGCCGGCGGCGACCATCGTCGCCGCGTGGATGAGGGCGCTCGCCGGGGTGGGGCCCTCCATCGCGTCGGCGAGCCAGTCCTGGAACGGCAGCTGCGCCGACTTGCCGAGCACGCCGATGACGACGAGCGTGACGAGCCAGGCCCGCAGCGTGCCGTCCGGGGCACCGCACGCGGCGAGCGCTTCCGCGACCGGCAGCCCGGTGGCGACCTGGCCGTCGATGCACTCGGTCGGGCGGGCCCACGCCGCGACGACGCCGCCGAGGCTCGTCGTCCCGGCACCCGCGGCGAGCCCGACTATGCCGAGGACGAACCCGACGTCGGCCACCCGGGTCACGAGGAACGCTTTGTGGGCGGCACGGCGGGCGGTGTGCCGGCGGGACCAGTGCCCGATGAGGAGGTACGAGCACCACCCCATGACCTCCCAGCCGACGACGGTGAGCACGAGGTCCGCCGAGTGCACGACGAGGAGCATGGCGGCGGTGAAGAGCGAGACCGTCGCGGCGAAGCGGGGGTAGCGGTCGTCGTCCGCGAGGTACCACGTCGAGTACACCTGCACCGCGAGGGCGACGAGCGCGACGACGAAGGCGACGGCGGCGCGGGTCGGGTCGGTGGCGACGGCGAGCGGCACCTCGAGCTCGCCGGCGCGCAGGGCCGGGCCGGCGGCCTCGAGGGCCCCCGTGCCGGCCAGCGCCCACCCGACGGCCGCGAGCACGAGGGTCGCGCCGCCGAGCCCGACGGCCGTGGCCTGGGCGAGGCGGCGGTCGCGGCCCAGGGCGAGACCGAGGAGGGCGGCGAGGGCGGGCAGCAGCACGACCGGCCACGGGTTCACGGCGCCTCCCCGCTCGGCTCGTCGAGGTCGATGCGCGCCCGCTGGCGGAAGGCCGTGAGGACGACGGCGAGGGCCACGACCACCTCCGCGGCGGCGATCGTGATGACGAACAGCGGCAGCACGCTGCCGGCCGCCCAGCGGTCGGCAGCGGATGCCTGGGTCGCGACGAGGAGGACGAGCGAGCCGCTGAGCACGAGCTCGACCCCGACGAGCAGGAGGACGGCGTTGCGGCGCACGGCGATCCCGAAGACGCCGAGGCCGACGAGGGCGGCGGCGAGCAGGTACGGGCCGACGAGGTGGATCACGAGGCGGCACCCTCGCGAGGGACCCGGGAGACCGCGAGCGCCGCGACGAGGGCGGCGAGCAGGAGCAGCGAGAGCAGCTCGAACGGCCACACCCAGGTGCCGAACAGCTGGCCCGCCACCTGGGTCGACGACACCTCGGCCCGGTCGACCGGCGCACCCGCGAGCGGCAGGAGCACCGAGCCGAGCAGGACGGCGACAGCGGCCCCGAGCACCGCGGCACCCGCCGTGCGTGCGGGCCCGACGCGGTGCTCGAGGTCGGGCCCGATGGGCGCCCGGGTGAGCATGAGGGCGAAGAGCACGAGCACGACGACGGCGCCGACGTAGACGAGCACGAGCACGAGCGCGACGAGCTCGGCCCCCATGACGAGGAGCGAGCCGGCGACCCCGAGGAGGGCGACGACGAGCCACAGGGCGGCGTGCACGACGTGCCGAGTCGTCACCGCGAGCAGGCCGCCGGCCACGGCCACGAGGCCGCAGGCCGCGAAGGCCGTGTCGAGAGCGGTCACGAGGCGTCCCCGTCGGCGGGTGGCTTCGGGGTCTCGGCGTCGGCGACAGCCCCGGCGTCGGTGGGAGCTCCGGCGTCGGTGGGGACTCCGGCGTCGGTGGGGACTCCGGCGTCGGCGGGCGTGGCGGGTGGGCGGGCGGTGGCGGGGCGCGGACGCACGGTGCGCGGCATCCGGGGTCCTGAACCCCCGGCGGCTCCGGCCCCCGCTCCCCCGGCGGCACCCCCGGCGGGAGCGGCGCGCGGTGGCTTGTTCGCGGCGGCGACCTCGGCGGGCTCGGCGGCCCTGTCGTCGAGGGCGGGTGGGGGCGGGACGGTGGGCATCCACCCGGCGAGGCGGTCCTTCTCGTGGAGCAGGTCGCGGATGTCGACCTCGGCGTACTCGAACTGCGGGCTCCAGTGCAGGGCGTCGAACGGGCAGACCTCGATGCAGATGCCGCAGTACATGCACAGGCTGAAGTCGATGGCGAAGCGGTCGAGGACGTTGCGCTGGCGGTCGCGGCCACCGGGGGTCGTCGCGGGGATCGTCTCCTTGTGCGAGTCGATGTAGATGCACCAGTCGGGGCACTCGCGCGCGCAGAGCATGCACGACGTGCAGTTCTCCTCGAGCAGGGCGATGACGCCGCGGCTGCGCGGGGGCAGGGTGGGGGCGACGTCGGGGTACTCGGCCGTGTGCGAGGGCCGCAGCGCGGTGCGGGCCGTCGTGACGAGGCCCTTGAGGATGCCGGGAAGCGGGCTCACCAGCCCATCACCACCCCGGCGCCGGTGAGCAGCAGCTGCGCGAGGGCGAGCGGGACGAGCCAGACCCAGGCGAGGCGCTGGAGCTGGTCCTCGCGCAGCCGGGGCCAGGCGACTCGCACCCAGATGACGAGCACGGCGACGGCGAGCCCCTTGAGCAGGGTCCAGACCCAGCCGAGGGTGTCCTCGAACGGCCCGTGCCAGCCGCCGAGCCAGAGCGTGGCGAAGAGCAACGACATGACGACGATGCCGGCGTACTCGCTGAGGAGGAAGAAGGCGAAGCGCAGCCCGGTGTACTCCGTCCAGGCGCCCATGACGAGCTCGGCGTCGGCGACCGGCATGTCGAACGGGGGTCGCTGCAGCTCGGCGACCGCGGCGACGAGGAACACGACCGCACCCGGCAGCTGCCACAGCAGCCACCACGGCGACCACCGGTCGGTGAGCGTGGCAAGCGACAGCGAGCCGCCCGCGAGGGCGACCGACGCGATGGCCAGGACGATCGGGAGCTCGTAGGACACGAGCTGGGCGGCGGCCCGCAGGCCCCCGAGGAGCGCGTACTTGTTGGCGCTCGCCCATCCCGCCATGAGCGTGCCGAGCGCCCCGACGGACGTGGCCGCGAGCACGAGCACGACCGACCCGGGGACGTCGACCGCCGCCACCCCGGGGTGCACCGGGATCGTGGCCATCGCGAGCAGGTAGGGGACGAGCGCGACGGCGGGCGCGAGCCGGAAGACCCACCGGTCGGCTGCCCGCGGAGTGATGTCCTCCTTCTGCACGAACTTCACCCCGTCGGCGACGAGCTGCGCCCACCCGTGGAAACCGCCGGCGTACATGGGGCCGAGGCGGCCCTGCATGTGCGCCATGACCTTGTGCTCGGCCTGCCCGACGAGCAGCGGCAGCACGAGGAACGCGGCGAGCACCGAGGCGGCCCGCACCGAGGCCTCGAGGAGGGTCATCGCGGCCCCCACTCCGGTGGGGGGACGCCCGGGGCCTGGACGCGGCGACGGCTCGGCGACTTGGCGGACTCGTGGCCCTCGCCCGGCTCCTTGCCCCCGGGCCACGGCTTCGAGGCCCGCGCCGCGAGCTGGAAGGACTTGCGCAGGGGCGTGCCCTCGAACCCGTCGGGGAGGAGGAGCGGCCGGATGCCGAGCCCGCTGCCGTCGTCGAAGCCGGCGACGTCGATGCCGAACATCTCGAACGTCTCGCGCTCGTGCCACGCCGCCCCGGCGAAGACGCCGGTGACGGAGTCGATCGGCTCACCGTCGGCGACCCGGGCCACGACGAGGAGGCCGCGCAGTGCCCCGGGGGTGCGGACGTCGAGCAGGTGGGCGGTGACGTCGAACCCGGGGGCCGCCTCGTCGTAGGTGCGGTCGACGGCGCTCAGCCAGTCGAAGAAGGTGAAGCCCTCGTCGCGCGCTGCGGTCAGGGCGGAGCGCCACTGCCCGGCCTCGACCACGCGCGTCTCGTCAGCCACCCCGGCAGCCTATCGACCGGCCTGCGGGGGTGACGGACCTGACGTGGAGCGGCGCCGGCCAGTCGTCCGAACGTCGGGCGCGGTCAGGATCGCCGGGCGTCGGCCTCGGCGGTCCTTGGGCCGTCGCCAGCCGTCGGGAGGACCACCTGGGCGGCGACGACGGCCAGACCCGCCACGCCGACGAACCAGCCCCACGCCGGCCACCCGGCATCCACGAGCCCGAAGGCGGTGCCGAGGCACAGCGCGGCGGCCACGAGCACGCGGGCACCGGTGCCGAGCCGCCATCGTGCCTTGGGGGCCATGAGGAGCCCCCACAGGAGGAGGACGAGCGCGGTCGCGCCGATCGCCGCGCCCCACCCGGCGAGGCCTCCGCCGACGGCGGCGTAGGCGATGGCGCCGACCCCACCGAACAGGGCCAGCTCGACGACGAACGCGACGACGGCAAGGGCGAGCAGGCTCGGGGTCGACATGAGATCGGCCCCGTGCCCGGGGGTGGGGCGCTCGGGCGGGGTGGAGCTCACGGCTTGGTCACGAGGTCGCGGGTCACTTCGCCGGCGGCGGCGGTGCGGTGCCCGGCATACCGCTCGGGGGCCGGGGCGCGGCCGGGCTGCCGGGCGGCAATGGAGGCACCGGTGAGGCGTTCGTCGGCGATCTTCGCCTGGAGCCGGATGATGCCCTGGAGGAGCGCTTCGGGCCGGGGTGGGCAGCCGGGGACGTAGACGTCGACCGGGATGAGCTGGTCGACGCCCTTCGTGACGCTGTACGAGTCCCAGTAGGGGCCGCCCGAGTTGGAGCAGGCTCCGAACGACAGGACGTACTTGGGCTCGGGCATCTGGTCGTAGAGCCGGCGGATCGCGGGCGCCATCTTGTCGGTCACGGTGCCCGACACGACCATGAGGTCGGCCTGCCGCGGGCCGGGGGCGAACGGGATGACGCCGAGGCGGATGAAGTCGTGGCGGCCCATCGACGTGGCGATGAACTCGATGGCGCAGCAGGCGAGCCCGAAGTTGAAGACCCACAGTGAGTAGCGGCGTCCCCAGTTCAGGACGACCCGAACCGGCTTCGGCGCGTGCTCGGCGACGGGCCCGACACGGGGCATGGGCAGGTCGACGCTCACGACATGTCCCAGCGGAGCAGGCCGCGCCGGGCGGCGTGGAGGAGCCCGACGAGGATGACGCCGACGAACACGACGACCTCGACGAGGGAGACGAGCCCGAGCTCGGGGTCGCGCAGCACGAGCGCCCACGGGAAGAGGTAGACCGCGTCGACGGCGAAGACGACGTAGAGGAAGGCGAACGCGATGTAGCGGATCTGGCTCTGCGCCCACCCGGAGCCGACGGGGTCGACGCCGCTCTCGTAGGTGCGCAGCCCGGTCTCGGTGACCGCCCTCGGGGCGACGAGGCGGCGGGCGACCATCGCTGCCGTGACGAGGAGGACGCCCGCGAGCACCACTGCCGCTGCCGCCGCGTAGCCCTCCATGACCGGCAAGCGTAGTCCGCCGGCTGGACAGGCGTGGGGGCGCGACGGTGTGCTGGGCGGATGGGACCTCCCGATCGGGTGCGCTGGGCCGTCGACGTCGTCGGGCTGTCGCCGGACGACCGGGTGCTCGAGGTGGGTGGAGGCACCGGGGCATCGGCCAGGCTGGTGTGCGAACGGCTCGGCTCGGGGCGGCTGGTGGCCGTCGACCGCTCGTCCGTCGCGACCGCCCGGATCGCTGCGGCCTGCCCCGACCAGCTGGCGTCCGGGCGGCTCGTCGTCGTCACGGCAGCGCTCGCCGAGCTGGAGCTGGAGGAGGCGTCGGTGGACGTTGCTTTCAGCGTCGATGTCAACGTCTTCTGGACCTCGAACGCCGCGGCCGAGCTCGCCGTGCTGCGCCGGGTCCTCGTCCCGGACGGGCGGCTGGCGGTGCTGTACGGGGTCGGCGGCCCGCAGGCCGGGCGGATCCAGGAGCGGGTGCTCGATCCGGTCGCAGCGCAGGTTCGAGCTGCCGGGTTCGTCGACGTGGTGACGCGTGTCGACGAGGCAGGCTGTGGCGTCCTCGCGCGCTCGGTTCCATGAGCTGGCTCCATCCTTCGGCACTCGGACCTCCTCACACGGAGGCGAGGCGGTCGATGAGGTGACGTTCGAGAGCGGACGCCAGCGGTCGTCGCTTCCCCCGAGGCCGAGCCCGGCGCCGCGCCGGATGCCGCCCCGCCGGGCGTCGCGCCGTGGATGGTGCGCCGCGTCGCGAGCCGGGCACGGTGGGGGTCGTGCCTTCCCGTCCGAGGTCGTGCTTGGTCCCTCGACTCGGCTCGGGTTGAGCGTGGGGCTGGTGCTCGGGGGGTTGCCAGCCCCAGCCGGTCAGTGGGGGCGCGACGGAGCGGTAGGTGTGCCCGGTGGGGGTGATGACCTCAAGCTCGCGCGGGTGTCCCGGGGACAGCCCGGTGTGGAGCACGCGCACTCGCCAGCCGGGGGCCTCCTTGACCTGGTTGCACCTCGCGCACCGCCCGTCGCCATTGCCGTACCCGGTCACCCCGCCGGCCCGGGCCGGGTGGGCGTGGTCGGCGTGCACGATCGGGGCCTGGCACCACGGGGTGGTGCACACGTCATCGCGCAGCACCAGCATCCGGCGCAGCAACCCCGAGAACGTGCGCCGACGTGAGTCCATGCCGACCAGGTCGCGCCCGTCCGGGCTGGTGTACAGGCGCCGCAGCCACACCCGCGCCACCCGGGAACCCGCCTCGGGCTTCCGGGCCCGGGTTCCCTGCCCGGCGCCCCGGGCTCGAGCCCGGGCGCCACCGGCACCAGCAGCCGGGTCGGGCACGGCCCTCTGCGGCTCAGCCTCTTCACCGTCAGCGTCCTCGGTCGCCTCGACGGACCCGGTGTCGTCACGTTCAACGTCGTCGGGTACGACATCGTCGACTCCAGGTACGTCAGGCGCCTCGTCGGGCACCGGGTCGTTCGGCACGGGGCCGTCAGGCACGGTGTCGCCACCTGCAGCGGCGTCGTCAGGTTCGGTGCCGTCGTCGTCAGGTTCGTCGTCGTCGGGGAGGTTCTCGCGCAGCCAGGCCCGGGCGATCGGGGCGGGCACACTGCCGT